>NZ_JBOFLP010000339.1:0-5430 GCF_051657925.1 Chroococcidiopsis sp. | reverse complement strand
ATCCACAACTTTTTTATTTGATTATTAAGGGGATTTTTACAAAAATGCAGGAATTAAGCAAGAACCGCAAGAAGGATAAACTCTTCTTGACAGTTACGATTGATTCCTGCATAAAGTCAAAGTTCATTGGACGGGCTATGTGCCGTTTTTCAGCTTTTGAGCTGAGATGAACTATCCATGTGCTTTCTACTATTAGCACAAGTTCAGGTCACAAAATGTTCGTATATTCCTAACTCTATGATTAGGAAACCGGATAATCAGTTGTCAGTTGTCAGTTGTCAGTTGTCAGTTGTCAGCAATCGCTACAACCAGAAAATCAAAACTATAAGAAACTATGACTTTACTAGCTGAATATTCTGATAAAAAATGCTTAAACATTACAATCCTTATTTAGAGAATTACTTAAAAAAAGTAGGCAATTGCTCGCCATAACTCTTTCTTAGACTAGGTTGGAGGGCAAATACAGCAGATTATAAGTAAGGTAAATCGTCTCAATTTTCACCTAATATTACATTCCTCTTGGTAGATGTTCGCTTCGATTCATTCAATTTATACTGAAAACTGTTCTACAGTTCAATGGTTTTAGAAAGTTGAAATTGTTGAAAAGTTGAAACTAAGAGCAGGAGGAAAAATATGCTAAAAACACTTAAGAACGTTGCTTTACTAGTTGCAGGGACGATTAGCTTGGTGGTTGGGATTGTAGGAGTTCTTCTTCCTATATTACCAGGAACTCCTTTTTTGATTTTAGCTTTCTTCTGCTTCGCGACTCTGCTTGAGTCAATTCTTGAGTCAATGTTTATTGCAGCTTGGTTTTAAAAGTTGCAATTAAACATGATAGCAATATTGAAAAGTTGCTAAATCGCTTTATCTAATCGCTCTCATTAGAGGTAATTGCTTAAAATTACCGCGATCGCGTTCAGTTATCGATTTAGTGTTTCCCATGCGGGTAAATAACATTTATAGGGGCGTACAGAGAAAGCGCCCCTACAGAGCTATGTGCCTCATCCAATTGAGCTATACTTCTGAGTCGATCTCTTGTTTGTCAAAGTAAGATTTTCCGCTCGGTTGGTACGTTGCTAACAGTTGCCTCATACTGATACTATTACCTCTAATTCTAAACCTTTGTTAGCCATTTGAAGATTAGATATCGCTTCAGCAATGTACTTAGTAGTGTCATCAGTTGTTGTAATATCAAATAAAGTTTGACCGTTGCCCCAACAGCTAAACTTACCTGCCAGAAAATCAAAATCTTTTAGCAGCTCAGGCAAGCGAACTCTCAACTCGATCGTCGCACCATGCAGAAAGGAAAAGTTCTTCCATCTAGGCGCGTGTCGATATTTGGGGTGGGTTGGTGAAGCAACCAGAATCTTTAAATTCTACCCGCCATACATTTTTGTAATTTTAGGAGATTTTATAGCTTCAAAATCTCCTGAGAATCTTTACCCCATCCAAATAAAACCTTATTTAGTTTTAAAATATAAATAAAAAATAATTTAAAAAAAATTGTATCAGATATCATGAGATTCTGCTAGTAGTAAAACAGGCATTTTAATAGCAAAACAGATTATATTTATTTATACTATTGCTCTTTTAAGATTTTTAAATTTGCGCTCTTATTTCTAGTAAATATTGTATTCTAAAATAAAGCGATACCACTAAAGGTATATGCCGAAGTAACGAGAAAATATATCTGTGTTTGCTAATTGTCAACCTTGTTACTTCACCCTGTCGTGGCTGACATTTCGCGTAACCATTATTTCTGGTAGTTAATAGTTATTAGTCTGCTACATAGCGTGCGATGTGAAGCAAACAGAGGCTAATTCATAAAGTCAAATTAGCTGTCGGCTACATCTATAGTAGTTACGCGATACCTAACCGTTCAGTAATTTTTGGAGGATAAATAAAGATGCTCGAACTAGAGACTTTGTTACTAGGTCTTGAGCCAATTACAGCATTAACTATTGGTGCTGGTGCATTAATTTTAGTTCCTGCAATCGGCGCGATCGATTCAATGACGGGTAATTCCCTTTCGGACTCGGCAAGAGGTGCTGCTAAAAATGGTTTAGTTTTTGCCCTCGACACATTCGATAAGGGACAACGTTTGATTGCCGAAGCTGGCGAATCTTTCCAAGATTTAGTTGCTGAAGCTAAATCAGAAAGAACTAAACCGACTAATGGCGCTCCAGAAGCTCCCCGTGAGGTATCAATCGTATCTCAATAAGCTCTGAGCTTTGGATGTTTTTATTTGGTGTATGAGGAGTAATTCCATAGTGGATGAGGAGTGATACCGTAACACAATACAAACTGGGAAGGTAAAAGCCTTCCCCTCTCGCTCTCAGAACAACCCTCTCAACACTCGCTTTTAGGTTTTTACCTGGGCGAGTTTTTTAATCAGTGACCAGTGACCAGTGACCAAACAATTCGCAATTCGCAATTAAATTCTCACCTCAGCCTCCTCTGCTCCCTCTGCTCTCTTCTCCCCCTAACCCCTAACCCCTACAAAAAGATTTCGAGTTTGGATCGTAAGTCCATGCGATTCCTTCTGGATCTTTGCTACTGCTCCATTTACTAAATTCAGGTTTGGCGCGGTGACGGGCGATCGCTCCAGCAGATAATCCCAACCGCTTTGCTAGAGCGCTTTGCTTGATGCAAGTTGCACCATTGCTGCTGAGGTGCGTGCCATTGTCAAAAGTAGGTACTGTTGACGCATTCAGAGCTAAATTACTAGCTGCTGGCAGTCTTTTTTTCGTAAAAAAAGTTTTTGGTGGTAACAGGGGGCGGGTACTGTTGAAGAATTCAGCTAAAAAGGCAGTAAAGTTGTTGGTGACGACATTGACGATTGGGTTGAGACCGAAAAAGATCCCGCCAGTGACTACGGCGAGATTAGGAACGATGACGATCGCAGCATTTTGATAAACGATTTCCATCGCTCTTTTGGCTAGGGCGATCGCTTCTACTATCCCAGCTAAGTTGTTATCTAACAGCACGATATCTGCGGTTTCTGCTTCAATATCACTACCAGATGCAAAAGAGATTGAGACATCGGCAAAAGATAGCGCCGCCGCTTCGTTAATTCCATCCCCCACAAAAGCCACAGTCTTACCGTGGTGGCACAGTGCCTGTACTAACTCGGCTTTGTTCTGGCTAGTCGCATGGGCGTGAACGCAATTAGGAGTCATACCCAGTTGCGTTGCAACAGCGTTGGCAACTTTGGGATTGTCTTCTGTCACCACATAAATCTCAATTTGCAATTGTTGCAAAGTTGCAATTATGTCTGTACTTTCTGGGTGTAAAAAATCAGTATAGAAGATTGCTCCTATAACTTGCCCGTTTTTAGCGACGTAAATGTAGGAGTCAGTACTAGCATCAATTTCAGGCTGAAGGCAGCTGACATCGACATGGTGTTGTTGCAATAGGCGATCGCCTCCAACTAAGATTTCTTGCCCGTCGATCTGACAAGCAATTCCCATGCCTGCAAAGTAATCCCATGTTTCGCATTCCAATAACTGAATCCCCTGAGTTTCAGCAGCATAGACGATCGCAGTTGCTACGGGATGATTGAGAGAGGCTTCAGCGGTGGCGGCAAGCGTTAAGACTTCCACAGGGGAGATACTTGGATCTGTGGTATGGACGGCTACAACTGCATTGCCTTGCGTCAGAGTTCCAGTGCGATCGAAAACTATAGTATCAACTTGAGCCAGCAACTCTAAAACGCGACCGCTACGAATATACACGCCATGACGTGCTGCAGCTGTTAGAGCGCCCAGAAAAGCTGTGGGCATGGCAATTTGAATCCCGCTACCAAAGTCGAGTTGGAACGGGGTAATTGCTGGACCATACGTCCCAGTCAAGGCAAAAATAGATGCACCTAAAAAGATAGTTGGTACGACAGCACTTTTGGCAAATTCTGCCTGCTGCGTACCGATCTGAGTGTCGTATACAGGTTCTGCTTGCAACAATTGAAAAGCTAATCCGACGCGGGTATTGTAACCAGTGCGTTTGGCTTGGATGCAGAGTTTACCTTCTAACAATCGGGCAGAGGCACAAACATCTTCGCCTACTGTGGCAACTACTGGCTGCGGATCGCCAGTTAAGTGCCGTTCGTCAATTAGTGCCGTTCCCTGCAAGATTTGCCCGTCTACGGGAATCACATCGCCAGGATAGACGATGACGCGATCGCCTACGACTACCTCTTGAAAAGCAATTTGCCTTTCTTGCCCATCTCGTTCGACCCAAACAAGCTGTTGGGAGCCATTCAACAACTGTTGAAATTGTCGTTCTTTTTCCTCTCCACTCATACCGCGCAGAGTCCGCCGCACGCCTACCAAAGCTGTCTTCAGTGATGGAGCGACTAACTGCCCGTTGAGGGTGTGAAATGTCATCCACAGGGAGTCTAGCAGATCGACATTGGGCTGGCGATTGACAACTAAACTCTCAGTTGCCCGACTGAACCAAGGTACGGCAGCACCCGCGATCGCCGCGCCAATAATTAGAGGCGGAATTTCCAGTGGAGCAGCTACCAAGGCAAGTCCGAGGGCAACTACTGGCAGTCCTAGTTGTTCCCATTCATTGACCTGCGGTCGGTCTAGTGGTTTTGTCTCTGGCAGAACTAGATCGGTGCTACCATCTGCATTACCGAATCGTTGAATGCGATCGAGCAGTTCTGCTTCGGCGATCGTTTCGGAAACTAAATAAGTTTCGTAAGTCACGATCAGCGATCGCGCCGCCGGATTGATCCGAATGCTGGTGACAAAATTCAGCGACTCTAATAGCCAATTCAGCTTGTCGGCATACTCTGAATTATCGGCAATCCAAGGGACGCGAATCCGCAAGCGCCCCTCCGTGCTGTGAATAACTTGGCAATCCATTTTTATGAGGGGATGAGGTCTGTAGAGACGTTGCACGCAACGTCTCTACAGAACCAATTAAACTACGTTGGTTGTGGAACAACACGACTAGCAAGGCGAGCAATGACATGACTGTTCCACCACTCCATTGCTTTTGCTTGCGGGTTATCGCTGTCGTGCCAACCACAATGTTCGACATGGATCGATTCGGGTTCGGCAGCGTGCGCTCTTTCGAGTTTTTCCGCCGTCACTGCGATCGCCGGTATGTAGCCAATGTGGGTGAATGAGTAAATATAATACTCGCCATTTTGATTTTTGTAGGCGGCGTGGTACTCATTCAGCGTATGGTGAGAGTTATGCTTGGCATCGGCATCTGCTAGGTTGCGTCCGTCCCATGCCTCGGCAATTAACTCATCGTAAGCAAGAGCGCGATCGTAGGCAGCATATACGTTAGAGTCGAACTTGGGCTTTTCTCCCAATTGAATTTGTTCAAACATTAGCGCACTCCTGCTGCAACTAGCTGTTCTTGCTGGACGTTGGAATTGTCGAATTCAACCGTGTAGAAGTATCTCGAACCTGGTTC
>NZ_JBOFLP010000338.1:0-12530 GCF_051657925.1 Chroococcidiopsis sp. | reverse complement strand
GTCTCTCCTTCCACGCTAGGACCAATTGCTAAAATCGCTTCCTTGGGTTGTTGTTGACTCACCCGTTGTACCAGTGATTGAACTGTTAGCTGTTCGGGTCCGATGCCATCCATCGGCGAAATCACTCCCCCCAAAACGTGATACTTGCCGTGATATTCCCTAGTTTTTTCCAGAGCAATCACGTCACGGGAGTCAGCCACAACGCAAATTGTGTTGTTATCTCGGTTAGAGTTACGGCAGATTTCGCAAACGGGTTCCGCCGATAAATGAAAGCAAACTTTGCACAAACCCACTTGCTGCTTGGCTTCTAATAAAGCCTGTGCTAAGGCTTGAACTTCTGCTTCTGGACGTTTCAAAATGTGTAAAGCAAGGCGCTGAGCGGTCTTGGGACCTACTCCTGGCAAGCGCTGCAACTGCTCGATCAAACGAGCCAAAGGACGTGCGTAAACCGTGGTCTTATCTCCTGCGATCGCCTTTCTATTTTATCAGTTAGTAGTGGCTAGCGATCGGTGGCTGGTGGCTAGAACAGAGCCTAACCACTAGCAACTAGCCACTAGCCACTCACAAATGACCAATGACCAATGACCAACACGATTTAAGATGTAAATGAGCTTTCAGCCCCCCAGTTAAATTTATGGAATTAGCAACTACTAATCTTCCCAGCAGCGATCTAGATGCCTTTTGGATGCCGTTTACAGCTAACCGTCAGTTTAAGGCTAGTCCCCGTTTGTTAGTGGCGGCTGAGGGGATGTATTACACTACAGCTGATGGTCGGCAGATAATTGATGGTACGGCGGGGTTATGGTGCGTCAATGCCGGTCACGGTCGCCGAGAAATTGCTGATGCGGTACAAAAACAGGTGATGCAATTGGATTTTGCTCCGACGTTTCAAATGGGACATCCAGCACCGTTTGAATTGGCAACACGGCTAGTAGAACTGTTACCTGGAGATTTGAATCGCGTCTTTTTCACCAATTCTGGTTCGGAATCTGTCGATACAGCTTTGAAAATTGCGATCGCCTATCATCGGCTTAAAGGTCAAGGGGCGCGGCAAAGACTAATTGGTAGAGAACGCGGCTATCACGGGGTAAATTTTGGTGGTACGGCGGTGGGAGGCACGGGAGCAAACCGCAAGTTATTCGGCAACATCGTAACTGGAATCGATCATTTATCCCACACCCATAATTTAGAACATAACGCCTTTACTCGCGGACAACCTCAGTGGGGCGAGCATTTAGCTAACGAGTTAGAGCGACTGGTAACGTTACATGATGCCTCAACCATTGCTGCTGTTATTGTCGAACCAGTTGCAGGATCGACGGGAGTTTTGCTACCACCAGTCGGATATTTGCAAAAGTTACGCCAAATTTGCGATAAACACGGCATTTTACTGATTTTTGATGAAGTGATTACGGGTTTTGGGCGTTTGGGTAAGCCATTTGCTGCCGATTATTTTGGAGTCATACCAGACATGATTACGGTGGCGAAAGGAATTACCAACGCTACTGTGCCAATGGGGGCAGTGTTCGTGCGCGAGGAAATCTATCAAACCTTTGTCCAGGGCATAGAAAACGGGATTGAATTTTTCCACGGCTACACTTACTCCGGTCATCCCGTCGCCTGTGCTGCGTCTCTGGCTACGTTAGATATATACAAAAAAGAAGGATTGCTGACTCGCGTATCAGAAATTGCGAATTACTGGGAAGATGCCGTCCACAGTTTGCGCGGTTTACCCCATGTTATCGATTTACGCAATTTGGGATTGGTAGGAGCGATCGAACTAGAATCAATTCCAGGCAAACCGGGAGCAAGGGGATATGAAACTTTTGTCAAATGCTATCAACAAGGGGCATTAGTCAGAGCTGCGGGAGATAATATTGCCTTGTCACCACCTTTAATTATTGAGAAGCAGCATATCGACGAACTATTTGGCGTGGTAACGGATGTGTTGAAGCAATTAGCGTGATGATTACATAGACTGTAGGGGCGCACAGCTGTGCGCCCCTACTTCAGATCGAACGACAATTTATTATCGGCTTTCAGAAGCGACTCTGATATCTGTATCGCTGGGTTCCAACTGCTGGGGTGGCTGAGGTGGACGACGAGATTGGAAGCGATCGCGCAAATTACTGATAACAATGTACAGTACTGGCACGACAAACAAACTCAAGAACGTTGCCACGAACATGCCGCCAAATACTGCCGTACCGAGTGCTTGACGACTTTTTGCCCCCGCACCCACGGCAATGACTAAGGGGAAAATCCCCAACAAGGTCGAAAGAGCCGTCATCAAAATCGGTCGCAAGCGTTCTTGGGAAGCTTGAATCGCCGCTCTAGTAATTGAGAGTCCGCGATCGCGCAATTGGTTGGCAAATTCTACAATCAGAATTGAGTTTTTACTTGCCAATCCGATCAACATCACCAAACCAACCTGACAGTAAACATCATTCGGTAAACCCCGCATATTCTGAGCTAACAACGCTCCGAAAATTGCTAGGGGAACCGCCAGCATGATGATTAAAGGATCGACGTAATTCTCGTACTGAGCCGCCAGCACTAGGAATACGAAGACCAAACCTAAAGCAAAGATAATAGGTGCTTGACCGCCCGATTCTGTCTCGTCTAAGGAAATACCCGACCACTCGTAGCCCATACTAGCTGGGAGAATCTCCGCTGACAGTTTTGCCATCGCATCCATTGCTTGTCCGGTGCTGAAGCCAGGAGTTGCTGAACCGTTAAGTTCGATCGAACGGAAGAGGTTGTAGTGGGTAATTGACTGCGCCCCAGTAGTCGGGGTAACTTTCACTAAGTTACTCAGAGGAATCATCTGCCGCTGGTCTGGATCGTCTTGATTCGATCGCACGTACAGCTTACCAATATCCTCTGGATTAGAGCGAAATTGCTTGTCAGCTTGGACGTATACCCGATAAGTCCGCCGTTGCAAAGTGAAATCGTTGACGTAGCGCGAACCCATGTATGTTTGCAGGGTATTCAAAATCTCGTCTACATCGACTTGTAAGGCTTTGGCTTTGTTGCGATCGATCTCGATCTCCATTTGGGGTGCATTTGCCCCAAAAGTACTGAAGACAGCTGACAATCCAGGGGTTTGATTTCCGCGTTGCATCAATTGCTGCATCACGCCGACAAGATCGTTGAGGGGGATATTTCCCTGACGGTCTTGCAGTTGATATTGGAAACCGCTGACACTACCTAAACCACGAATTGCGGGCGGATTTACAGGCAGAATTCTGGCTTCGGGAAATTGGGAAACAACACCTCGCATCCTGTTAATTAGACCTTCTGCCGATTGTCCTTCGCCAGAGCGTTCGCCCCAAGGTTTGAGCGTAGTAAAAATTGCCCCCCTATTAGCAGTGTTACCCGTACCGCCAATCCCGAAACCACCTACAGCAAAAGTTCCTCGCACTTCAGGTAATTTGAGGTATTCGGTTTCTACCTTCCGCATCACGTCGCTGGTGTAGTTTAGCGAAGCACCTTCAGGTCCCTGAATTAGGGTGATGAAATAGCCTTGGTCTTCATCAGGTAAAAATCCGGTAGGGACGATTTGATACAACCACACCGTCAGTCCCAAGAAGACAACAAATATCCCTAAAACAATTGGTTTGATCCGCGTCAGAAAATTGAGCGATCGCTCGTACCCCCGTCGCGACCGATCGAGGAAGTTATTAAACTTACCAAACAGCCACGCAATCGGACCCCGTGCGGGTGGTTTTTGTCGCAGCAACAAGCCTGCGAGTGAAGGTGTAAGGGTCAGCGCCAAGAAGGTAGAAATCGCAATTGAGAAGGCGATCGTCAGCGCAAATTGCCGATAAATTTGTCCTGTGGCTCCGGGGAAAAAGGCGACGGGGACAAACACCGCCATCAAGACTAGTGATGTAGCAATGACTGCCCCAAACAATTCGTGCATCGCCTCTGATGCTGCTTGACGCGGTGGCATTCCCTCATCTTGAATTAAGCGAGAGATATCTTCCACAACAACGATCGCATCGTCTACTACCATCCCTGTGGCAAGGGTTAAACCGAACAACGTCAAGGAGTTAATCGAGAAATTGAACGCTTTAACAAAAGCAAACGTGCCGATCAAAGCTAGAGGAATTGTCACAACCGGAATCAAAGTCGTGCGCCAGTCTTGCAAGAACAGGTAAATCACCGCAATTACCAGCGCCACAGACATGAGCAGGGTAATAATGACTTCTTTGAGGGACTCTTCTACAAATAAGGTCGTGTCATAGGCTACCTGATAGTCCATCCCTGGCGGAAATTGTTGAGATAGCCGTTCCATTTCGGCTTTAACATTTCGCGCCACCTCCAAATCGTTGCTACCTGGAATCGGAAAGATCCCGATCCCTACTGCCTCTTGACCTCGATACCGCAGGAACGAGCTGTAGCTTTGCGCTCCCAGTTCTACCCGTCCTACATCTCTCAACTTAATCAGGGTTCCGTCTGGTGCAGTCGAAATTACCATGTCCTCAAATTGAGACACATCGACAAGTCTACCTACAGCCCGCAAGTCGATTTGATATTGTTGTCCGTCTTCTGTGGGCGGTTGACCGATTTGCCCCGCACCTACTTGCAAGTTTTGTTCTTCGACAGCATCGACAACATCTTGTGCTGCTAAATTACGGCTGGCGAGTTTATCGGGATCTAGCCACAGGCGCATAGCATAGCGACGTTCGCCAAAAATCCGCGCCTCGCTCACGCCCTTGACTCGTTGCAAGGCATCGACCATATAAAGATCGACGTAGTTGCTCAAGAAAACGTTGTCATATTGTTTGTTAGGCGAGAATATACCCATGCCCAACAGCAGGTTGTTGGTCTGCTTTGTCACCGTTACGCCGACTTGACGCACTTCCTGCGGCAACTGCGGTTCGGCGATCGAAACGCGGTTTTGCACGTCTACAGCAGCAATATCGAGATCCCGTCCTGCTTCAAACGTGACTGTAATCGTACTCGTACCGTCGTTGGCGCTACTGGAGTTGATGTATCTCATTCCATCAACGCCGTTGATTTCCCGTTCGATTACGGTTGTTACTGTATTTTCTACGACTTCTGCACTTGCCCCAACGTAGTTAGCGGTTACTTGCACTTGGGGCGGCGCAATTTCAGGATATTGAGCGGCGGGCAGGGTAGGAATGCTAATCGCTCCTACCAGCAAAATAATGATGGCGCAGACGCTCGTAAAAACTGGTCGCTTGATAAAAAAGTCAACAAACATGAGGAAGTAAGGAGTAGGGAGTAGGGAGTAGGGAGTGGTTCATAGTTAATAGTTAATGGTTGATTGCTATTAACCATTGACCATTAACTATTGACCATTGACTCCCTTGTATCCTTAAGATTCAGGAGCGATCGGTGCGCCGTCTCTGAGGTTAAGCAGTCCTGAAGTAATAATTCGCTCTCCAGGTTTTAGTCCTTCGAGAACTTGGTAATTGTTACCTTGAATGCTGCCTAATTTCACGGGTTTTTGCCGTGCTATCAGTTGTGGTTGTCCCGATTGTGCCTGTTGAGATTGCTGTTGTTGTGGTGCTGATTCGGCTACATAGACGAAGTTTTGCCCGCCAATCCGATTAATTGCCGTTGTGGGAACGAGAATGCCTTGGCTTTGATTCCAAATGACTCTCGCTCTTACATATTGGTCGGCACGCAGTTGATTTTGGGAATTTTCAAATAGAGATTTGACGAGTACGGATTGGGTATTAGTAGCGGTGTTAGGGGCAATGAAAAAGACCTTGCTCGTTCCTACACGCTTGCCTTGTCCGTCAAGCAGCTCTACTGGCATCCCCTGACGTAGTTCTGGTCCTCGTTCGATGGGTACGGAAATATTGACTTCTAGGGGTTGGTTCTCGGTGACGCTCGTGAGTTGGGTTGATGTGTTCACAAAATCTCCCTCTTTAACCGGAATTCGCCCCACTGTACCCACAAAGGGTGCTGTAATCGTGTAGTATTTCAGTTGCGCTTCCTGTCCTTGGGTATTCGCTCTTGCTTCTGCCAAGGCTTTTTCCTGTTGAGCTACGGTAGCTTTCTGAGCGGCAATGCGTTTGTCGATCGCATTGAGTTCGGCTTTTGCCGTAGCAATTCTGTTGGTATAATCGTCCGCAACCGATCGCGCTACCGCTCCTTGGTCGGCAAGGTCAGAATATCTCTTGTATTCTTTCTCGTTGAATCTGACATTCGACAAGTTAGAAAGGCGTTCTGCTTGCAGGGAACTCAGGGTTGCTTCGGCATTTGCCACTTCTGCTTCGGCAGCTGCGATCGCGGCGCTAGAACTCCTGACGGCTGCTTGTTGTTCTTCTGGATCGATTTGAATCAGGTTCGCTCCCCGATTGACGCGATCGCCTGGACGAACGAAAATACGAGAGACTTGCCCTTCAATTCTCGGCTGTAAAGTCACGGATCGTCGCGATTCTAAATTGGCAATATACTCGCTACTTTCGCTGACTGCTCCTGATTCTAGGGTGGCTAGCCTCACCTTAGTTGGCGGTTGCTGCTGTGCGGCTGAATTGGAGTTTTGATTTTTGGGTGCGAGTAAATACCACAGTCCAACTCCGCCACCAATGGCGATTAAACCGACTAGTAACCACATCCATGGTTTACGTCGCTTACCTGGGGGTCTGTCTTGGACTTGTTTTCTCTCATCCGCTACGGATGCTTTAGGTTCTGATGATTCCATATTGAATAGAAAGCTTACTAAATAAAAGTTTTGACTAACGAAGAGTCAGGAATTTTCTTCAGAGAATTGTAATTTTGGCTTATTGCCTCACCTTTGTGTAATAGTTCATCGGTCAATACCAAACTCTACAGTTATCAGTGTAGAGACGTTAGATGTAACGTCTCTACAAAAAAGTTGTCAGTTAGCGGTTTGATTACTTAAGTGGTGACTCCTGTAATTTCGGTGAAAGTTATATTCGTCATAGTTTTAAATTTCCTTCTGTACGCGATCGAGATTATTAGTTGTCTCCACTTCAAGTCACTTAAATTCGTTCCGGCGATTTTTGTTGAATGTTTATTGTCAAAAGTTGCTGTAACTGAGTAATATAAATTGACAAAACTTCCGCACGAAAACTGTAATAACAGTATTGCCCTGCACGCCTTGTTTCGATCAAACCGACTTTAACTAACTCCTTAATGTGATGAGAAACTGTTGCTTGCGATACAGGAAACTGCTCGACTATTTCTCGGCAAGATAGCTCATCATGGGTAGCGATCGCTGTTAGAATTTCCAATCGTCGTGGCTCTGCTAGAGCTTTTGCCACTTGCTGAAATTGGGCTGCGTCCATTTGAAATATTTCCTAGTTACTCAACCAATCGACGCAACCTAATACATAGTTTCAATAACATAGCCTTAATCCTATGCCTGAATAACTATAGTTTCAATAACTCATAGTTTTAATACCTATAGTTCCAGTAACATAGTTTCAGTAACTATGTATAAATAACCCTGTCTAAATAACTATGTCTTTTATATATTGATATACATCGATTAACTGCTCCTGTCAACCGCTAGCACCCAGATTGAACGAACGATCGCGAATCTACACCTTTTTCAGATTTTCGCGACTTCAAACCTCCAATTTCTATTTCTAAAACAGAATTTTTAGCTTATGCTTCTCCTTATATAGACTAAATCAAAACTACCGATTCTGATTTCCGACTTAAGATAGATGTAGTTAACAAAATTAACATCAATTTGTCTTATCAGTTATCAGTTGTTAGTGAAGAAAGGGAGCAGAGAGCAGGGAGCGCACGAGCAGGGGGAAGAGAGTAGAGGAGCAGGGGAGCAGGGGAGCAGGGGAACAATAACTGTCAACCGTCAACCAACAACCAACAGCAAAAAAATAGTCTAATGGTAGATGTGGACTATTGGCTCAAATCTAAGGTTTGCTGCAATGAATTTTTTTCAGCTCCAGTCACCTCCAAACGCGACACGTCGATGGAGACGATTGTTGACTAAGTTGTTATTACTATTTGTCGTATTTTCGTACTGCTTGGGAATGCCCTCTGCTCTAGCAGGAATCAACGACGACAATTATGAGGGGAACATTTTTGTGTTGTATGGTGGAAATGCCTCACTAGTACCACCAAAAACAACCCTAGAAAAATCTATGGCAGCAAGCGATCGCGCCACGCTGCTAGTGTTGTACTTAGACGATTGCAGCGATTGTAAGCAGTATGCTTCAGCAGTATCGCGGATGCAAGCCTTCTATGGTCGGGCAACAGATATTATTCCCGTCAATGTAGACACCATTTTACCGGAATTGACCTACAAGCCCACCGAACCTGGCTACTACTACAAGGGTGCAGTCCCGCAAGTTATTGTATTCGACAAAGCGGGTAAAGTCGTCCTGAATCAAACAGGACAAGTTCCTTACGAACGAGTAGATGACACCCTGCGAGAAGTATTTGACTTATTACCCCGCACCGAATCATCTGAGTTGAAACGCCGCTCTTTCAATGAATTTAGTTCTGAAGTGACGGAATAGAAGTGAGGAGTGAGGAGCGAGGAGTGAGGAGTGAGGGAAATTGGTAGTTGTTGGTTGTTGGTTGTTAGTTGATGATTGACGGTAAGTGAGTAGTGAGTGGTGGAGCGAGCGGAAGCAGAGGTGTCCCGCGTATTGGAGCTGCGCGCCGCGTCGTGGTGCGTGAATCGCTTCTGACTTCTGACTTTCTGACTTCTCCCCCTTGTCCTTTACCTCGCCCCTCACTCCTCACTCCTCAAAATGTATTGCAGATGCGCAGACAAAAGGACAATTTTTAGGCAAAATGATCGGCAATAGCCCCAACTAGTCATTGGTTCTACTAGCCGCTAGCCACTAGTTAATGACAAAAGCGTACACTACACAGGAGCTGATTGAGATTTTGGCAGCCGAACGCCAAGCCTGTCTCCAGGGACAAAGGCTCAACTTGGCGGCGCAACCTTCGGGTAATATTGCGATCGACAAGTATCTCAAACCCGAAGGCTTGCAAAAGTTTACCGCCTATCAAGACTTTAAGGCAGCAGTACATCGTTACCAAATAGAACATGGGGTATCTGGCATTGTCTGGCGACAGATGACGGTTAAAGGTAAAACAATCGCATATCCTGAAGTTGATGCCCACTTGATCGCCGTACCTGAAGATTTAGAGATTTTGAAAGATTATAAGACGGCGATCGCCGAGTTTTGGCGAGAAGTCACGGCAGGAATGGATATTTACCTCAGTATCAATCACGGCAAAGGCTACCGACAGATTACGCCAGCTGATGTCGAAAGGATCGTGCATCGAACCCAATGGGCGACTCTGTGGAAATCAGAAAATATAAATTTTCTTGAAATTATTCTGCAACTGGGTTGGGGTCAACCCCAAGAAGCAGCCTACAAACGCGGCTGGCCCGATTCTGGTAGCGAGTACATTCATGCTGTGCATCCTGGGAATCGACCGATTTGTTAATGGTCATTGGTCATTGGTCATTGGTCATTGGTCAGTTGTTAGTGGCTGGTGGAACCAGAGTTCTTAAGTATATCTAGTCACCAGTCACTAGCCACTACTCACTACGATTAAACAAAGTCGAACTAGATTGATCCACGGGCATCATCAAAACTTCGCTGATATTAACGTGGGGCGATCGCGTGACGCAGAAGAAAATGACATCGGCTACATCTTCCGGCATGAGGGGTTTGAGTCCCTGATACACTTTATTTGCTTGTTCGGTGTCACCGTGAAATCGGACTTGGCTGAATTCCGTCTCTACCATCCCAGGATCGACGGATGTAACCCGCACGGGAGTCCCCAGTAGGTCTTGTTTTAAGCCTTCAGAAATTGCTTTGACGGCGGCTTTAGTAGCGCAGTAAACATTACCGTTAGGATAAGTTTGATGTCCCGCAACCGAGCCGAGGTTGACAACATGTCCCCGTCTGCGACTTACCATTCCTGGGACGATCGCGCGGGTAAAGTAGAGTAACCCTTTAATATTGGTATCGATCATTTCTTCCCAATCTTGGTAACTGCCTTGATAGAGCTTGTCTAAACCGCGACTCAGACCAGCATTGTTAATTAAAACGTCGATCGCGGAGAATTCAGATGGCAACTGAGCTAAAGCCGATTCTATACTGGTGCGATCGCGCACGTCCAACTGCATAGTATGTATATCGCTGGCAAATTCTTTATTGAGATCGTCTGCCAATTGTGCTAATCGTTCTTGACGACGGGCTACTAAGATTAACTTAGCACCAGCTTGGGCAAATATTTGCGCTGTCGCTTCACCAATGCCACTACTTGCACCCGTAATTAATACAATCTGATGTCGGACTGAAATCATACTCCTTTCTTAAAAGTCAAAAGTTAAAAGTCAAAAATCAAAAGTTAAAAGTCCAAAGTCAAAAGTCAAAATTTCCCGACTTTCGACTCCCGACTCCCGACTCCCGACTTCGATTATGGCTTCTGCGCCGCTGGTGGATTTTTACCCACTACATTAAGGCGCTGAGTTACCAGTGTCATGCCATCGCCTCGGATGAGTACGGCAGAAACCCAGTAGCGATCGGGTTTGATGGGAGCGCGACCAATTTTAAATAATCCCCCTGATGAGAGTAACTCTAGATCTACCCGCGCCGGATTTGTGAAATTCTCTGGTCTAATTGGTTCTTCGATCGCCGCACCGAGGAGATAATCTTCACCTAATGGTTCTCGCACGACTGCATCAAAGTTATATTGCTGCCCGGGTTTTACCTGCTGAGGTAGTTTGACCTCTACTGTCGGCGGTTTGTCACCAGTTTTAATTTGACTTTGCTCTGAAAGAATTTCCTGCTGTACGATTTGACCGTTCTCGTACTGCTGTTTGGATCTAATGGTGGCATCGAGTAGCGTATTACCAACTGCTTGCGGCTGCGTGCCAGTAATCTTAGTCACCGTCTCTGCAATAATTGCCTTGCCTTGAGGTTGCCACGATTGCAGTTGCGTCTGATACTTGAGCTGCGGGTAACTCTTCCATAAAGTAGTTAAAGCTTGTGTCATGCTTTGGCGCGTTAAGCCATCGGAATGAGTGAAATTGGGACTATAAAACTTTAATACCTCATTAATGTTGCGTTGGTTGGCAGCCGCATCGATTTGCGCAATTATGTTTGTCAGTTCTGCGGGTGCGTTGAGCGGTACTGGTGGCTGAGGCTGAGGCGCATTAGCGGGGGTGGATGCTGGCGGGGTTTGTACTGGAGCTTGGGCAACGGTACGGTTGCTTGAGACTGTGACAGAGAGTGCTAGCAGTACTGGAGCTAACAAGCAAGCAGACAGAGAATTCAAAATTTTACCCATTGACGATCGCCTAAGTATTTAACTGGTGAAGCAGTTATAACAACTCGTGTTGGTTGTCATTTGTCATTTGTCACTTGTGAACTACCAATGACCAAAAACAACATCATTTGCTCTATCTTAGGTTAACCTGTGTCTTGACTTGGTAGAAGGGAATGGGGGATGCACGGATGCGACTATTGATTGCAGCAAGTGGCACTGGGGGACATTTGTTTCCGGCGATCGCCACTGCGGAACAGTTATCAGATTACCAGATTGAGTGGTTGGGGGTTCCGAATCGATTAGAGACTCAATTAGTTCCATCCCAATATCGCTTGCATACTATCGATGTAGAAGGCATTCAGCAACGCTTGGGACTGGGTACGGTAAAAATTTTAACTAAACTTGCTCTTGCTATCTTTCAGGCGCGACAGTTGCTAAAACATGGGCAGTTTCAAGGGGTGTTAACAACGGGTGGATATATTGCAGCTCCAGCAGTTATTGCAGCGCGATCGCTTGGGTTGCCCGTGATTTTGCACGAATCGAACGCTATTCCTGGTAAAGTGACTCGCTTTTTAAGTCGTTGGTGTAGTGTTGTTGCGATTGGGTTTGAACCAGCAGCAAAATACTTACCTGGAGTCAAAACCATCTTTACAGGTACGCCCGTGCGATCGCAGTTTCAAGTAGAGGCGCTGGATACCTTGCCCTCTTTAGATCTACCTATTCCCGATAACGTACCGCTGATTTTAATTGTCGGTGGTAGTCAGGGTGCGGTAGCTGTCAACAAGTTAGTGCGTCAGTCTGCTGCGGCTTGGTTTGAGGCTGGAGCGTGGGTGGTGCATCAGACGGGAAGTAACGATCCTGACGTGGAAAGTTTGAAACATCCGCAGTATATTGCACTGCCTTTTTATGACAATATGGCGCGGCTGTTGCATCGGGCAAGTTTGGTCATTGCCAGAGCTGGAGCTGGTACGGTAACGGAATTAGCGATCGCCCGCAAGCCAGCAGTTTTTATTCCCCTACCAACAGCAGCAGAAGATCATCAATATTACAACGCTCAAGTTTTAGGGGCAGCGGGAGCGGCTTTAGTATTTCGTCAACTAGAATTAACACCGGAAATCTTAACGAAAGAAGTTTTAAGTTTGTTGCATTCACCTGAAAAGTTAGCTCAAATGGGAAAAAAAGCAGGTGCGATCGCGGTAGCTGATAGTGCTGCAAGATTGGCACAGTTAGTCCGCGAGATGGTGAAAGAATAGGAG
>NZ_JBOFLP010000337.1:0-3404 GCF_051657925.1 Chroococcidiopsis sp. | reverse complement strand
AAATTGCTTGATGTTTGTCTCAATTGCCGCCTCTGCGATCGCCGATTCGATTACCATGCGTCAATTTTTAGTTACTTCAACAGTCGATTTTAGTCAGACTCGCGCCAGATGACGAGCATCTAGGGGTAGGACTTTAATCCAGTTATCAGTGACCAGTGACCAGTGACCAAGTGGGAGAAAGGCTTGTTCAATAATATTCGCGATCGCTTCCAAAACTTCAGAAGCAGAAAATCTCGTCCGGTGGAAATTCAGCAACTCCAAACAGAACTGCTGGAGGAATCACAGTTAAGCTCGTCTTATTTGGCTTTAACTGTTAGTTCTTGCGTCATTGCAACTCTTGGCTTGCTATCTAACAGTGCTGCCGTCATTATTGGAGCGATGATTATCGCACCTTTAATGCTACCAATTCGGGGAATGGCTTTAGGTGCATTGCAAGGTCATGTCATTCTATTTCGCCAAGGTGCGATCGCGCTCTCGATCGGAACGTTTTTAGCAGTGGTAATTTCCTACTGCCTGGGTTTAATCGTCAGTCTTCCTGGCTTTGGGAGTGAAATCTTATCTCGTTCTCGACCAACGCTATTGGATTTGGGTATTGCTGTGGCGGCTGGTGCAATTAGCGGCTATGCCAAGGCAGAACCAAAAGTTTCTGGCAGTCTTGCCGGAACTGCAATTTCTGTGGCTTTGATGCCGCCGATTTGCGTTATTGGTTTGGGTTTATCGCGGGCTGATTGGTGGATGAGTTTGGGAGCGACGATCCTTTACTTAACTAACCTGCTGGGCATTACTCTGGCGTGTATGCTGACTTTTCTAGTAGTAGGTTATAGCTCGCTGACACAAGCAAAAAAACCCCTGCTCTGGACTATATTTTTAACAATAATTCTCTTGCTGCCCCTTGGTTTTAGCTTTTTCCGCCTGATCCGACAGACACAATTAGAAACCAGTTTGCAGCGAGCTTTGATCGATCGAACTGTTACTTTTCAACGCTTGGAGTTGCTTAGCAAAGAAACGAATTGGTTCACTAATCCACCTGAAGTTCGCTTAAATGTGAGGGCAAAAGAACCAGTGACACCTCGACAAGTGCAGTTATTGGAAGAATTTATTCAGCGCGAGATGGGACAGCGTTTTATCTTAATTTTTGAAGTTGGAGAAGTGGAAGAAGTTCGTAGTTCTCAGCCTCAGAATTAATGGTTAATGGTCAATGGTTAAGAGCTATTAACTATTAACTATTAACATTTTTTCTACTACCAAATATTGCTCTTCAATATCTTGTTTATCCAAATTATTTGATACGCTCTGGTAGCTATCGCGTTTAATCGCGGCAGCATGACGCGCCAGTACTACATGGTCTTTTGGGTTTTGGGTGTAACTAGCTATGGTGGCGATCGCTTCTAGCAAACGAATTATTACTGCTACATCTTGTTTCCCATACTGGCGAATTTGGTTAAAAGCAGCATCGACTAACCCCTCAAATGTGACTGGTTCGGCAATGACGCGCAACTCGTGCCGTTCGTCATAGCGGTAAGGAGAGGGAAACTCTCGTTGAGCTATCCGAGATAGCCCCGCACTCAGTTGGTCAATACACCGGATTGCCGTAAACGGATCGTTGACAGAAGGAGAAATGGCGCGTAAAGTAATTTCTACTAATTGGTTGATGGGAAACTCTACGTCCTGCTGTTCGGTGCGTTGTTTACCTAAAATAAAGGCATCGTTAATTTGACTAGTTAGTTTGCGGTTGACTCGCTCTTGAGGATATGCCGTTACTAACACTTGGTCTTTGACAGCAAATTTTCCTGGGCGATAGTTAATGCGTAGTAACAGCCGATCTCGACAGGCAATCTTCATCAATTCATCGTCGTCGATCGCTTGCACGTAGCCACTGCGAGGAGCTTTAATTGGGTAGGCTTCAGCATCAAAATTCTCTGGAATTTCTGTCAACGGTTGTTTGAACTCCGGCTCGTTAACTCCAATACGTTCGGGAAACAAGCGATCGATGGCACGGTCTAGCTCGGCTCCAGCTTCAGAAATAACATGTGATGCTTGAATAATTGTGGACGCATGATGGATGAAGTAAATTAGCATCCCGATACTAACTATCGCCAGCGCCGTACCAACGGTAGTGGAGACTAGTGGCACAAACTTGTCGTAATCGTCTCCGTCGCCGCGAATCGTTCGCAGCACCAGCAAGCAATAAATAAATGTAGAAATAAACGTGCCGAGGACAATTTGATTGCCAGTGTCCTGCATGAAGTTCCGCAGCAGTCGGGGTCCGAAATTGGCAGCAGCTAGTTGGAGTGCGACAATTGTAATCGAAAAAGCAGTCGCGGCAACTGTAATCATCGAACCAGAAACGGCTGAAAGCACCTCCCGCGCCCCATCTGTCCCACCAGTGTAGAGCCAGCCCCAACTTTCTAAAGGTCCATAATAGCCTTCGCGATCGAGCGTTAACATGACGACTGATAGGGCGATCGCGCCCACAAGCATAATTGTGGGTAGAAACCAGTAACTAGAGTGGAGCGAATCCCAAAGTTTAGCAATTTTGACGTTTTTCATGTGCCATTGTCCGTAGAATAAGTGAAGAGGATTAATGCTGGGAATTCTCTTTTATATTGCCAAGACTGTTTTCCATCTGAAGTGGAGGCAATCCGACAATGTTATAAGTCGTCGTCGCAATTCTAATTCCAGCCGCATCGAATGCTTTGAGAATATCGCGACTAACGGCATCTTTGAGATCGCGAATCCCGTGTTCTTTGACGACAAAGCGGACGGTCATTTCTAGCCAGTTGTTAGTGATTCGATAGTAAACTTTGGGTGTCAAATCGTGGGAATGGAGAAAATAGCGTTCGCGCATCACCCGCAATGATTCTTGACTCATCTGGTTAATATTTTCTGTATGACGCTCGGCGCATTCTAATAAAATTTGTTCGGCGCAATCGCGATCGGCTGTATAGGAAATCGGCACGCTAATTTCCTCCCAAAGATAGGGGAAATCCTGCGTGTAGTTGTAAACTGGCTGCTCGAAAATTTTGTCATTAGTAACGGTGACAATCCTGCCAGTAAATTGACGACTTTTCACCCAACTAGGGGAAGCCGAGTCTTGAAACGAAACTGGCTGTCCCATTTCCATGATTTTCGTGTGGATAAAACCTAGAGCAATGACATCGCCGCGCACGCCGCCCATCGTAATTCGATCGCCAACGCTAAAAATATTACTCCGCAGAATTACAAAGTAACCCGCGATCGCCGTAATTACTTTTTGTAGGGCAAAGGCTACACCTGCTGTTACCAAACCGATTGCAGTAGCAAGCCGATTGGGGTTGTCAAACCAAATTTCTAGCAGCCCCAAGATTAACAATACTGCTGTAACTAGATTTAATCCCTGCCCAGCCCAGAACCAAATTCGTCCG
>NZ_JBOFLP010000336.1:0-8216 GCF_051657925.1 Chroococcidiopsis sp. | reverse complement strand
AGCGATCTATTCGGTCGAAAAAGGCGCAGATATCTCCTTCGATAAACCACTTGACTCCTTTCCACTGACGGGTGATTTCATGCAAAGCAGAATGACATCCTCTTCCCGCTCGAAATCCATGTGAATGAGTGCTAAACTGTGGCTCGTAATATGCTTCCAATAGAGAGCGAATTACTTCTTGCAACAATTTATCAGACCATGATGGCATTCCCAGTGGGCGGCGTTTGCCGTTGCGCTTCGGAATGTAGATGCGTCTTACAGGCTTCCATCGATAGCGCTCTTGCCGCAGTGCCGCAATGATTCTATCAATTTTGTCCAGTGACATTTGGTCTACTGTTTCCGACGTTGCACCAGGAGTCATTGCGCCTTTGTTGGCATAAAGTTTACCATAGGCGCGTAAATATAGCTCGCGGTTGTAAAGCTGTCGGTAGAGCCGCTCTAACGGCAATCCCCGTTGTCCTCGCTCTCGAATAATGTTCAACACTGTTGTGGCATTTCGCATCTCGCGTACCTCGCAATTGTTGACATTCAGTCCACCTGTTCCACTTTGCCCTGTGAACGGCTCTCCCGTTCGCCTTGGTGGGTCGCGACTCCCACGACTACTATTGGAACTCCGTCACCATAGGACTCGCGTCCCGTAGGCAATCCCGTGTTTCGTCATTGAGAAACGTATAGAGCAACTTAGGCTTCCTACTCATATCCTTGAATGAGTTCGCTACTCATCGCCCATCGGTCAGGGCGTACCATGAACAAAAGCTGAATTCATGGCTACCAATGGCATCGGCGTACAGACGTGCTACCGAAGGATGTGACAGTTCCACCGCTGGATATTAGGATTTAAGCAGTTTAGCTTTAGCCATATCGCTCAGGCGTTGCAGGACTGTAACATACACGTCTTCTGTTACTTCCCGCTTTACATACATGCTCTTGTCCCCCTTCTCTTTCGAGTTAAGGTTAGTTGTTCGCCTTGGAGTCAGTTACCCTGAACTCCAGCCAACTAGGTTGGCGATTTACTCAATGCGCGTCACGGCGCACTCTTTAAATTCACACGGCTCCTCAATAGCTTAGTGTTTGTCAAACATACCTCGAAATTCCGAGTCAAAAAGGATTGAGGTTGAGATAATCCTCGTCTATCTCTGGAATTTTCAGGGCAACACGATCTGTTGCCGTTTTGGCATCATGGCAATGACCGCGGAGTAGTTGAAGGTTGTTATAACTATCCTTACCAGCTTTTGAGCAGGGGATCTTATGGTCGAATGGCACTAAGAAAAGCCGAAACACTTGTAGCCTAAGCAGTTTGCAGTTGTTGCCGTAATTCGTGCGCCCGGTTTGGTCATTAAAGGGTAAGATGAGCGGGCGACGTTTACGGACTCGTGGTTCACTGCGAGAGCGGGCGTTCTGGAACAGCCTTGTGAACAATAACTTTAAGTAAAGTGCGATAAATCTGCTCTACTTTTGTTGAAGATGTAGTTAATAATTGAGTCATAAAGTTATTGAAATGATGACGAGTGCCTTGCAGTGATAGGCTTAACGGCGAAGTCTCGTAAGTAGTGCCTGCCGACCACATCAAGCCACAGAGCAGATTGTCAGCCAGTAAATAAACATATTGTACATCTGATTCCACTGTCTGGAGCAAGGCACAGCGATGGCGTACCCGCCTGCCGTAGGCGATCGCTTCCATGACGCTGCATCAAGGACGACCGCCTGACCCCTCCTCCACTGTTCAATAGCTTTCAAAGCTGTAGACCTGATTCCGTATAGCTTAGAGCTTTTCTTAGTGCCATTCGATATTAATCCCTTGTTGGTGCAGCCAGGGAAGCAGGAGAACAGAGCGATCGCCCTTGATGCTCGTGTTGTCCTCCACAAAGCAACTGTAACAAAGGACAAATTGCCGAAACCAGCGATTCGCCCTTATCCGACTCAATACGTTTCACCCTGGCAGATGAAAGATGGTACAAGCATTACTATCCGTCCCATCCGTCCCGAAGACGAACCGCTGATGATTCAGCTTCATCAGACATTATCGGAGGAAAGCGTTTATTTCCGTTACTTCCATTTAATCAAACTCAGTCTACGAGTTGCTCACGAACGATTAACTCGGATGTGTTTCATCGATTACGATCGCGAGATGGCACTGATAGCCGACTACAAAAATCCGCAAACCCAACAACACGAAATTTTAGCAGTTGGACGGCTGAGCAAATTGCACGATACAAATGAAGCTGAATTTGCCATGTTAGTGAGCGATCGCTTTCAGTGTAAAGGATTGGGGACTCAGTTATTGCAACAACTGTTGCAAGTAGGTCGTGACGAACGCCTCGATCGCATCTGTGCAGAGATTCTCAGAGAGAATGGAGCCATGCAACGAGTGTGTGAAAAACTCGGTTTCCATATTTCTCCCACGGAAGATGCTTCTGTAGTCAAAGCAGAGATCGTTTTGTAATTTGTCTCGTTCATAAGTTGCTTCTGTAACCTAAAATAGGTCAACTTTATCAGTAACTTCCCAAGGTAACTTGACATCTATTCTGCCAACATGACCGTAGGCAGCTAATTGTTTGTAAAAACCACCTTTAGTCAGTGAAGGTAGGAATCTTAAATTAAATTGTTTGATGATTCCAGCCAACCGAAAATCAAAATATTGCTCTACAAGTTTAGTAATTTCTTCATCAGTAACTTTACCAGTGCCAAAAGTTTCTACCTGAATACTGACAGGTCTTGCTAGTCCGATAGAATAACTTAATTGCACTTCACACTCATCAGCAAGCCCTGCGGCTACAACATTTTTAGCTGCATAACGAGCTGCGTAGGCTCCGATTCTATCTATTCTAATTGGGTCTTTACCGCTTAAAGCTGAGCCGCTATGCTTGGCATATTCTCCATAGGTATCTACATCATTTTTTCTTCCCGTCACCCCAGAATGTAACGCTGGACCACCGCCAATAACTAATCCATCAGGGTTAATAAATATCCTGGTTTGGGCATCAGGTCTAATTTCTTCATCTTGAAATACAGAGTCGATAACTGTGGCGCGAATATCGTCTTGAAGTTGGTTTAAATCGGGCTTTGATGAGCTATTTTGACTAGCAATAACGCTGATACTATGAATTCTGTATGGTTTGCTATTTCTATATTCAACTCCTACCTGAGTTTTGCCATCAGGCGCAAGATATGGTAGTATGTTTTGTAGCTTGACATGAGTTAGTTGTCTTGCTAACTTATGCGCTAGCCAAATCGGTAACGGCATCATAGATGAAGTTTGACGGCAAGCGAAGCCAAAGACATTGACAATGTTTTTGACAGGAATTTGCTCTATTTCCTCATAAGATAGATTTTTTTCATCAAACCGATCTTTGTCTAGAGGCAATTCCCTCAGACTAGTCAAAATACTACAAGTTTTGCCGTTGAATTCAAACCGATCGTAGCCAACGCGATCGATAACTTGTCTAGCTACATTTGTGAAATCTACATTAGCATTCGGTTCAAATCTGGCGGCGATAAAGACAATGCCCGTAGAGACAGCACATTCTGTAATTACCCGTGAATAGGGATCTTGTTGTAAAAAACGGTCTACAATCGCATCGCTAATTAAATCGCAAAGTTTATCGGGATGTCCTTCAGTTACCGACTCAGATGTAAACATGAAGTCTTTTTTCATTGACTTTTACCTTGCTATAGCCCCCTTTTTTAAGGGGGGTTGGGGGGATCTTTTCTGCCGTAGTCAAAAAGTAAATCGACCTGAGTATTTTTCGTGCTTTCGTTCGCTAACAAAGGCAATAAAGCACTAGCTCCAATGACAGTACCATCTAAAAGATCGATCGGTGTAATTTTTAAAATACTCCTCAACGGTGGAAGGCTTAAAGCCAGCACTTGTAGGGCAAAAGAGCCGACAAGCGCCATATTTAAGTATTGATTGTTCGGCAAATTGATTTGACTAAAAATGCTATGTGTTTCCGAACGGCAGCTAATTGTATGCAGGAGTTGCGCCGATGTCAGGCTCATAAAGGCAATTGTGCTTGCTTGCTGTCCGACACCATATCTCAAAATGCCATAACCATAGGCTCCCAAGGTACACAGAGATATTGTTGCTGACTCAAAGGCGATTCTACTAAAGTCTGAATTTTTAATAATTGGCTCTTGAGGACTGCGAGGCGGTTGACTGAGGACGTTGGGTTCTGGTGGTTCCAAGGCGAGAGCCAACCCAGGAAAGATATCTGTGACTAAATTCAACCACAAAAGTTGAATTGCATTTAAAGGTTCGCCTAATCCCACTGTTGTTGCAGTCGTCATCACCAAAATTTCGCTGAGGTTGGTAGATAGGAGAAAATGCACGGATTTTCTGATGTTGTTGTAGATCGTCCGTCCCCGACTCACAGCAACAATCATCGTTTCCAACCTGTCATCTTCTAAAATGATATCTGCTACTTCCCGCGCTACATCCGTTCCCCCTTTACCCATTGCTACGCCAACTTCGGCTGCTTTGAGCGCTGGAGCATCGTTAATGCCATCCCCTGTCATTGCCACCACTTTTCCCGCTGCTTGCAAAGCTTGGACAATTTGCAGTTTATTACTGGGACTGATACGGGCAAAAACGTCAACTTTATCAACGAGTGCTGTGAGTGCTTCAGGCGTGAGGCGATCGAGATGAGTTGAATCGAGAATTTCTAGTTGTTCGTCTTGACTCAGTTGCAATTCTTTGGCGATCGCATAAGCAGTTGGGCTTTGATCTCCGGTGATCATAACTGTATCAATTCCAGCTTGATGAAAGTCTCGCATCAGCTCTTTGGCTCCAGCTCTAATCGGATCTGCCATCCCCACTAGCCCCAACCATGTCAATTCTTGACGATCGCCATTCTCAATTGCTGAAGCATAAGCTACACCCAGTACCCTCAACGCTTTCCCTGCCATGCGATCGTTTTCAATTTCAAATGCTTGCCGATCTGCTTCTGTTAGCGGTACGAGTTGCCCGTTTTTCCGCCACCACTGACAAATTTGGACGACTTCGGTGGGACTGCCTTTGACAGCAACTAACCGATCTGCCGCATCAATAGCATGAATTGTACTCATGTAGTTGCGATTTTCCGATCGCACTTGAGTTTGTAATAGCCGATATTTTTGCTTGAGCGCGATCGCATCGACTCCAGCGGCGATCGCCAGATAAATTAAAGCATTCTCCGTTGCCGAACCTGTAACTACATATTCGCTTCCTTGTTGGCTAACTTGACTTTCATTACACAAAACCGTGACGTGAATCAGCTTCAATAATTCATCACAGGCATAGGGATTAATGTTTTCCGATCCAGCCATAAATTGACAGTCATTTACTTGAATTTGTCTGTTATCTGTATGGATCTCGACGACTGACATCGTATTTTCAGTAATCGTTCCGGTTTTATCGAGGCAAATTGTCTGTACCGAACCCAAAGCCTCCACCGCGCTGAGACTGCGGACGAGGACGTTATGCTGGCGCATATCTTGAATGCCTAACGCTAGAGTTGTCGTGGCGATCGTCGGTAGACCTTCGGGAACGGCTGCAACTGCTAGGGATATAGAAGACTTCAGCATTTGTAGCAACCCGTATCCCCGCAAAACTCCAATGCCAAACACAAAGCCGCAAATTCCCAAACTCAACAAAACTAACTGAGTGCCAACTTCGTCTAGTTGTCTGGCTAGGGGTGTTTCTGTTGCCGTCGCTGCGTCAACTTGTTGTTGAATTTTACCCATTTGAGTAAACCCGCCTGTTGCCACAACCGCAGCCAATCCTCGACCACCAGTGACTACAGTGCCTTTGTAAACCATGTTGAAGCGATCGCCCAAAGGGATATCTTCACCTGTGAGGGATGCAGTTGTTTTCGTGATGGGTAAACTCTCTCCGGTTAGGGCGGATTCATCAACGCTCAGGTTATCGGCTTCGAGCAGTCTAGCATCTGCGACTACATAACTCCCTGGTTTCAGAACTAATATATCTCCTAAAACAACATTTTCTGTGGGAATTTCTGTTTGAGTGCCATTTCTGATCGACCAAGTTGATGCTGGTTCGCGGCTTTTTAGGGAATGAACGATCTTTTCGGATTGGCTTTCTGTGGCATAACCTATAGCCGCATTCAGACCAATAACACCGATAATTACCAAAGCATCGACGAATCCTCCCGTGAAAAATGAAATTCCAGCAGCAACACCCAGCAAACCAACTGGCAAAGATTTAAACTGATCGAGTAGTATTTTGAGATCGGAGCGAATCGCTGATTCGGGTAGAGCATTCAGTCCATATTTCTGTAATTTTTCAGCCACAGAATCGTCAGACAATCCTGTTATTGGCGATGTCTGCAATGTCTCTAGAACGGAATCTACTGCCATTAAATGCCAGTCTTGGGTTGTTCGCTTTTGCGTATTAGTCGTGGGTTGAGGCGATCGCTCTATATTTTTTGTTAAGTTTATTTTCGGGAATTTTTGATTGTACTCTGTCACGATTTCTTCAATTAACGATTTTATCTCGATTGCATCAATTGAAGAATCAAACTTAACTAGAAGATTGCTCGTCAGAATATTAGCAGAAACAGATATAATTTCTGAGTGAGTGGCAAGCGATCGCTCTAGGTGTAGTTTCAAAGCTTCCGAGCGATAAAGTTCTTTAATTTTAAACCTAGCTCTACCTTCGATCGCAGTATGGATTGCTTGCACCACAAACTTTTTACCCCTATAAAAATGTTAAAAAATTGGTGCTTAAACAAAATTTAATTTATTCTTAACTATCTATTACGAGAGATGGTATTCGATCCCCTACAATTGAATTTTACTATCTATTATAGGAAAGGTGAGCATTACCTCCTCTACTTTTACTATGACAATTATTCGGGTTCGTTTAGCTTGATAAAAGTATCAAATGCATACCATGCCAAAGTGTACCAAGGAATTTCGTCAAGCTCTAGCCCTTTGGTCAGTATTTGGCGGAGGGCAAGCGCACCTAATCCCGCCGGTACGAGTAAACGCAGATCGACAACTCCTGCTGTTGTTTGTCTAATTTGCTCGTTGAAGCTAAATATTACATTTATTAATTCTTCAGCGATCGGTGATTTTACATTTGAAAGCTGGTTCTGATTCGCTGTAGAATTTGTTTCTGCCTGCGATTGTGCAGCTAATTCAGCTTGTACCTCTACAACTAAATCTTCCACAATTTCTTGAGTATGAGCTAATGCTTCCTTAACTTTTTCAGAAATAAAGATTGAGTTTTTGAGTGCAGCTTTGCCTAGAGGAGTATTAACTCCCGCAGCTAAAGGTAAAACAATTGGTGCTAGAATTAGTGCAGTAATTGCTTCCAAAACCTGCTTGATTTTAACTTCTTCGGACTCTAATTCAAGTGTCATTTCAAAATTACCTGTGAGTCACATACATTTAGTTGGAGATATTTCAATTTTAGGTAGATAGTATGACAAAAACTGACAAGAATTGGATTTGCAAATAGTTGGATGAGTTCGCCATCATCAATTTATTGCAAACAGAACGAGCTTAGCTAAAAATTAGCAAAATGTTACTATCAACAGCTTTTGACCTTGCCCGTAAACCTTTTAGTATGGTTTCTTAACATTATTAGTTATCGCGGCTGGCGGAAAATGGCTTTTCGCAATTCCTCTGCGCCTAGCAGGAGTGGCGGACAGAATAGCAAGAGCAACCATTGCCAGTTAGTTAGAGGTGCTGTGGTAAAAATATTACTCAGTGTAACCCTGCTTTCGCCGCCGCCACCAACAGCGCCGCTTCTGTTGGATCGCCAATTTCCTGCCAACGACTGAGTGCAGTCAGGAAAAGCGATCGCTGTTGTGTTTTGTCAGATTAGCGATCGCGCTACAAGTAAGATGGGTAAACTGCGCCTTTTTCGGAAGATGGTTAATTGAATGCGATCGCATTTAGTTTTAGAAAGATGTGGAGAGATGTTAGCAACATTTCACGAAGCGCTCGTGCTTGGAAATAGTTTTATAGATAAAACAGACTAAAACTTTTAACTTCTGCTTTTGTTTGAAATTATTGTGCAGAGAAACTCTGTACGTAGTGAAGAGATCCTGAAATTTCCAGCACACCTATTTTGTTAGAGCTGATTTATAAAGTAAGACTTAAGCGGTTAGTCGTCTCAGCATCAGCCGCACCATAGCAGCATAAACCATAGACTCGCTTACTTCCGATAACAGTTCATAATCCTTGCTTAAACGCCGATAACGTCCTAACCA
>NZ_JBOFLP010000335.1:0-10119 GCF_051657925.1 Chroococcidiopsis sp. | reverse complement strand
AACTGGAGATTGCGATAAATCAAATCCAGCGATTCCCAAGATGGGGGCCAATTTCGTACTTGTACCGTCCAGGGAGACAGGTGAAGCGGTTTGCCAAAGGGCAAACTGACTTCTGGTTGTGCCACTCTGCCTCTGGGCAATTCTGGAGTCATGCCCAACAATGGTAGCTCGAATTGTCTCTCCAAGTCTTCGGAACTGTAGACGGAATCATCGACGGCATCGCGTAGAAAGGCGGCTAAGCTACCCAGCATCAACCCCGCAACTAGACCCAACAACAAGTTCAGCTTCAAGTTGGGACCAACTTTCAATCCTAGACGTGGTTCTTCCAAAGCTTGCCAGTCAAATCCACCTCTAGCAATTTCTAAACTTAATTCTTGCTGCGCTCTCAAAAGCTGCTGGAGTTTGTCGCGGTTAATTTGGACGAAGGGAACTAGACGGTTGTATTCTGCCAATAGCACTGGGAAGCGCTTGAGCTCGCTACGTAGCTTCTGCTGTGTTTGCGCTAAACTGTTATCCCGCGCTCGCATCGCGTTCATATTTGTCTGAATTTCGATCAATTGACCTGCAAGATTGAGGTCGAGCGCTCCTAGCTGTCCTTGCTGGAGAATACCATCTCCCCCATTGCTAGCGGCTGCTTGGGCTGCTTGTCCTTCACCCAAAACTCGCCCACCTTCCTGCTTCATCATGCTCAGCAGGTTTTGCCGTTGTTCGAGTAGTTTTTTCACGTTGGGGTCTTCATCCGTGAAGACAACCCGCCGCTGTGATAGGGCGAGTTCCGTTCTCTGCAACTCGTTGAGTAGCGTTTGATAGCGAGATGATTGGCTCAAGCGGGAAGCAACTAGCGCTTGTTGCGGAGAACGAGCGAGTTGCTGTTGCAGTTGACCGTAACGTGCCTGCAAGTCATTATACTGAGCGCGAATGACTTCGCGCTCCTGCGCGATCGCGTTTAACGATTGATTGACTGTCGCTGCTTGTTGCTCTGGATCGATCAGGTTATTATTTTTGCGAAACTCTTCTAATTTGTTCTCCGCTTGATCTACTGTTTTCGTCACGGCAGGGATTTGTTCGTTAATAAACTTCAAACCCTTTTTCAATCTCTGCTCTTGTTGTTCGCGATTATAAATTTGATAAACTGTGTGGATTGCTTTCAGGACTTTTTGCGCTTTAATCGGATCGTTTGCTGTATAAGTCGCCTCGACGATCTTGGTATTGGCTTTTTCTTCAACAACTTGTTTTAGTACTAAGTTTTTCTTCACCTCCGCCACTGTAAGCGTAGGATATTCGGAGCGGAGAATATCGACTGCCCTTTGAATCAGTAGCGAACTACGCATGACGTTAATTTGCGTGGCATAGTCGTCAATCGTGACTCCAGAATCAGCATACTGCTCGCCTTGTCTCGGGGTCGTGCCATCTTTCTTCCCCTGATAATTCGGCTCGATCAGCAACTGCATCTCGCTCTGATATGTAGGCTTGGAGATTAAGGTAAACACAGTGGCAATTGTCAACACCGCTCCCATAACCCCCAGCAGCCAGTAGCGACGGCGCATCAAAACTGCTAACAACTGCCCGTACCCACCGTCTGATTCTTCGACGGTCATGGGCATATTACTTTCATTTACTCTAACCATGCCTAGCACTCCAAACAGTCTACAACGATCCTAATGAACTTATGCAATGCTACTCACCGTATCGGCGATCGCCCGTTCAACTTTGCTAAAAAACGCTTGTTCTGAAAAATGACTCAGGGCGTGATGGCGAATTTTGCCGTAATCCCACTGAATTTCTTTGGCAGCAAGCAAAGCATTTTGGATTGCATCTGGCGATTGTCTGTAAAAGAATACTCCTGTATGTCCTGGAATTTGAGTGTCTATGACTCCTCCCGCGCCATAGGCAATCACGGGCGTACCGCTGGCATTTGCTTCTACTGGTACTAGTCCATAATCTTCTAAAGCCGCGACCACTACAGAGCAAGCTTTTGACATCAAATATTTTCGTTCGGCATCGCTGACATGTCCTAAAAATCTGACGTTTTTCAGCGCTTTTGACTCTAAACGTTGGCGTTCTGGTCCATCGCCGATGATGAATAAAGGTAACCCCAGCCAGTTAAAGGCTTCCACAATTACGTCTATTCGTTTGTAACTGATTAGACGAGCTGATGCTAAATAAAAGTTTTCCTTGTCGTTAGAAAAAGCAAAATTACCGCTATTAATTGGGTAGTTAATCACCAGCGCTGGTTTGCCATAGTGCTGGTTAATTCGTCGAGCTACGATACTAGAGTTAGCAATATAAAGGTCGGGTTCTTGAGCGTAAATTCGGTCAACCTCTCGCATTTTGCGAAAGATCAATTCAATTAATGGATAGAAATAATGATAGTCCCCATACTCTCTCAAGTAAGTTTTTGTATCCCACAAAAACCGAGTCACGTTATGGCAAAAGCAGATGTGTTGCGCTCCCTTTCTCTTCTTCACAGCTTTAGCGAAGCTACTGCTGCTACTAATAATGAGGTCGTAATCCTGCAAATCCAGAGAGCGAAAAGCAGGAAAATAGAGAGGAGCCAGCATTCGGAAATATTTTGCTGCACCTGGAATTTTTTGTAATCCTGTCGTGTGAACTATACGGTTACCTAAATCGACAGTTTGTTCGGGATCGTATACAGAAGTAAAGATGTCTGCCTCGGGATAGCGTTGACAAAGCAGTTCAAAAACTCGCTCTGCGCCACCTCTTTGCGTTAGATAATCGTGAACTAGGGCTATCTTCATGAAAAAATAATAGAAGTTTATTTAGTAGAGTCAAACTTTAGGAACAGGCATTATTGCAATTCATCTGTTGGATCCGCGAACGTACAAATAACTATGTCTCCAGAGATAGTACTTGTTGGTAGGAGCTGGCATTTGCGTAGATACACTGAAAATATAGGTAAACAGAAATTATTATACTCAACTTGTTATCGAGAACCGATGGAATCGCATACCTAGCTGAGAAAATTTACCTAAACTTTAAATAATTGAGCAATGGAAGCACTAGCAAAAAATGCATCTTATTCGAGGGAGAATCGCAGTTCGCGTTCTGCATTCAATTGGACTGGACGCATTCACAGAGGAATTAGTTGCATTGAATACAGGATTCACAACGTATTGGCAGAATTACTGAAACTAAAATCGAGGTTCATGCTTTGCTCATATTTTTCGGTCAATCCAAATCGAATCTATAGTTGGTTAGAATCGTTGACATCAAGCGAACTCAACTGAGGTAACAGTTCGTGCCGAGTTGGAAAAGCCAGTAAATTCTGACTTTCCATATGCTAGGATGAGAGACTAAACTTTAAATCAAATTCGCAATTGGCAAGAGTTTAGCCTCGACCAATCGATTATAGGTCTAGTTCTAGACAATGTTTTGAAAATAGTTTGGAATCAGCTTGCCTATTCTTTAGAAGTTACTTCAGGCTGCAAATTATTCCCTCCGTGTTGCTTGGCATAGACTGTTCTACTATGGCAACAAGCAGGGCTTCAGGCGTTATTTCATGCATCGCTGCTTATGTCTCAGCCATTCTCGGATCGTTTCGCGATCGCCTCAGCCCAAAAATTACTGGAAACTTTCAGTTGTTTGGAAGTTAAACCTGTAGAATCGGCAGCAGAAGCCGCCCAGTTGCAACAAGCATTAGTACTACTAAGCACGCAAGCAGATTTCGTCAACTTCGGAATTTGTGCCGACACGCCAGAGCAGGGGCTAGCAGCATTAGCATCTTATGCCAAAGCTCTAGGATATTCAATTGCGATCGCTCCTACCGACTTAGCTGCGGCGATCGCTCCGGTATATATTAAATTCAACGGTCAAAGACAAACGTACTACCTCGACTCCTACACAGGTACGTATCGCGGCGTGCTGGTATCCTATCATTCATTGGTAGAAGAATCAGTCAACGGTACTTACGGTTACTTACCGTTGGATTTGTTTCAGTGACCAGTTGTTAGTTATCAGTGACTAGTGGCTGGCGGCTAGAGAATTTTGGATTTTAGATTTTGGATTTTGGATTGTTTTTTTCTCCTCTGCCCCTCTGCTCTATAAAAGTCCCCCTTGTCTCCCTTGTCTCCTATACAATGGGTAAATACCGATACATTTTATTTAATAAACCCTACGGGGTGTTGAGCCAGTTTAGCGATGGCGATCGCGATGGCGCAAAAGAGCGGCGCACGCTCAAAGATTACATTCCCATTCCCAAAGTTTATCCTGTCGGTCGCCTCGACTGGGATAGCGAGGGATTGATGCTACTAACCGATCGCGGACAACTTCAACATCGACTTGCCGATCCTAAATTTGGACATAGCCGCACTTATTGGGCGCAAGTAGAACGAATTCCAGATGCATCAGCGATTCAGCAGTTAGAACAAGGAGTGATAATTGAGAATTATCGAACTCGACCAGCCAAAGTTAAACTGCTAGAACCCGAACCAACCTTACCACCAAGAGATCCGCCAATTCGCGATCGCAAAAGCGTGCCTACAGCATGGTTAGAACTAGTCCTAACAGAAGGTAAAAACCGTCAGGTAAGGCGGATGACAGCTAAAGTAGGATTTCCCACCTTACGCTTAGTACGAGTCGCGATCGCTCACCTATATCTAGGCGATCTGCCACTCGGAGAATGGCGCGACTTAACTGCCCCAGAGCTAGAATTACTCTTAAAAAGCGTAGGGATAAGTCGTAAGTCGGGTATTCGTAAGTCGTAAGTTGGCTGTTGGTTTTTTTCTCCCCCAGCTTCCCCCTGCTCCCTGCTCCCTGCTCCCTGCTCCCTGATAACTGCTCCCTGATAACTGCTAAGCTGAACAAAGTATTGATTTTTTAAGCCTCGTAGCTCTACTGGGGTATATCCTGCTATTATCTATAGCTCGAACTATTCCTGAGTAGGGAAAAGTGACTTGTGACGACTTGGATGGGTAGCCAGTTTTCTGCCGTCATCAGGGTTAAAACTGCTCCTAAAATGGGAAGACAAGGAAGTTAAAGATGCTGATTTGCCCCCAGTGTCAGAGCGAAAATGCCAATACCAACAAGTTTTGTCAAGGTTGTGGTACTCCCCTGACCTTCAAGTTTTGTCCTGAGTGCGGAACTCAGGTGGCTTTAAACGCAAAACTGTGCCATAACTGCGGTGCTCAAACGGGGACAGTGTGGTGGGCGATCGTGATGGGAGTTGTGGAGCCGCAGGAAGGTTCGCCTGTTAGCAACTCAGGAGTCGTAGAAGTGCTGGACGTAGCAGGAGAACCAAAAATTGTAGAATCGCTCCCCAGCAGTATATCTCAGCAGAAGTCAGAGGGAACTGCTCCACCTGCTCCCTTGGCTCTCTCGCTCACGACTCACGACTCACGCCTTACCACTTCTGCTTTACCAGCGGGAGCTTATTTAGATTTACAGCAGCGCTATCAGTTGCTCGATCCGTTAGAAATGCCTTTGAATCCAAGCGATCGCATAGAGGCACAAGTGAGAGTACTCGACTGCCAGCCATTTCAACTATCGCCCCTAGAAGCAGGCGCAAACGTGATGGTGGCACAATCAATTCCGGCGATCGCCAAAACTTATGTTGCCCTCAACTCTAAATATGGTGAAAAATCTAGTCAAAAGCTGCCTAAAATCCACGATGCTTGGCAGCAGGGAAACCAGCAAGTAATTCTGATTGCCGATCGCTCTGATTGGCAAGATCTGATGCAGATGTGGCACGAACACAGCACAACTCCAATGCAGATTATGCAGTGGTTTGAGGATATGGTACGGCTGTGGCACGAACTAGAACCTTGGCATTGTCGCCAAAGTTTATTGGAGTTATCTAACTTGCGCGTGGATGCGACTGGGAGTTTTGGATTGCAACGCTTGTATCCCGAGCCAAATCAAGGAAATTTAACCTTGCAAGATTTGGGGCAGATTTGGCAGCAGTTATTTCAAGAGTCTCAACGCACTAAATTTGGTTCCTTGGTAGAGTTACTGTTGGATTTAACTGCGGGCGACATTCAGACAACAGATGAGCTACAATCGCGCCTGCAAGCTACGAGCAGTGAATTACAATTAGAGGCGATCGACGCACCTTATTCTCCTTCAGTATTGAATACACAGGAGGCAGCTGCCGATCGAGGAAAAGTTGGAGTAACTTTAAATAACTCTGCTGCACCAACTGTTATTCAGATGAACGAATCTCAAGAGAATTTTATGAAAAGCGAGGAGTTACCGACTCTGGTACTGCCAATGCATTTGGTTGGGATCGAGGATGCGGGTAACACTGATGTCGGTCGTCAAAGACATCATAACGAGGATTGTTTTGGTATCATCACCAAAGTCGATAAATACGTGTTTCCTAGCGATCGCACGATTGAGGCACAAGGTATTTATATTCTTTGTGATGGCATGGGCGGACACGCTGGCGGTGAGGTAGCTAGTGCGTTAGCAGTGAAGAAGCTACAAGAATACTTTCATGCCAATTGGCAACCGTACCAACCATTACCCAATGAAGCTTCTATCCGCGAGGCAATCCGTATTGCTAATCAAGGAATTTTTGACCTCAACCAGCAAGATGCCCGTTCTGGTGTCGGACGGATGGGAACGACTTTGGTACTCGTTCTAGTCCGTAACAATCAAATGACTGTAGCTCACGTTGGCGATAGCCGTCTCTATAGCTTTAGCCGCAAGCGCGGATTAGAGCAAGTCACATTGGATCACGAAGTGGGACAGCGAGAGATTCTGCGGGGCGTGGAACCAGCGATCGCCTATGCCCGTCCTGATGCCTACCAACTGACGCAAGCCTTGGGTCCAAGGGACGAAAATTATGTCAATCCTGATGTCAGCTTTGTGGAATTGAATGAAGACACTCTGTTGATATTAGTATCAGATGGAGTTTCGGATAATGGGTTACTAGAGCAACATTGGGAAACCCATATCGAACCACTACTTAACTCAGGCGCTAGCTTAGAACGAGGTGTCAGCGAATTGATTGAATTAGCTAATCAGTACAACGGGCATGACAATATTACCGTTGTCTTAGTACGGTTGAAAGTGCGCCCGAAGTTGGAGCATTAATCGTGTGGTCACGCTATATCTGCTACATCCAGAACAATCCAAACCCCTGCAACAATGGCAATTCGAGGATGCGTCAATCGTCCGTATCGGTCGCGCCCCCGACAACGATGTAGTTTTGGCAGATCCCCTAGTTTCCCGCCATCATTTACTGCTCCAGCGGCAAAATGGAGAAGATTCATCGAGTCATGTTTGGCAGCTGATCAATCAGGGGACGAACGGGACTTTTCTGGATGGCGTATTAGTCTCCCAAAGCGCGATCGTCGATGGGTCGATAATTCAACTAGCAAAAGGCGGACCTACTCTCAGGTTTCAACTTCAACCTCCCAGTATCATAGCGGGGGAGAAGACTTGCACTCATGATGGTAATTCACCACAGAACCTATTCTGCATCCACTGCGGTCAGCCCCTTTCAGTACAGCAGACGATTCACCAGTATCACGTGCTACGTATTTTAGGACAGGGAGGAATGGGGACGACATATCTTGCTTGGAATCCCAGTCAGAAAAAGCCTCTGGAGAACAATTCAACTCGCAAGTCTCAACCCCAATTACTCGTCCTGAAGGAAATGAATGCTGAAATTGCCAAGGTTGCCAAGGCTCAAGAACTGTTTGAGCGGGAAGCTAATGCCTTGAAGCATCTAAACCATGTAGGAATTCCCAAATATTACGATTTTTTTGTCGAAGACGGGAAAAAATACTTGGCGATGGAACTAATTCACGGTCAAAATTTAGAGCAGATAATTTATAAATACGGTCCTGTTACCTCAGCAAAAGCGATTGGTTGGATGCTGCAAGCGTGTGAAATTTTAGACTACATTCACAGCCAAGAGCCACCGCTAATTCACCGCGATATTAAACCCGCTAATTTAATGTTGCGATCGCTCGATCATCGGATTGTGGTGCTAGATTTTGGTGCAGTGAAAACTGGTGGAACTGCTTTTGTGACGCGGATTGGTGCTGAGGGATATTGCGCTCCCGAACAAGAACGCGGACATCCATTAATTCAGTCTGACCTTTACGCGATCGGACCTACTTTAATTTTTTTGTTAACAGGCGAAGCGCCGTATAAATTTTATCGTCCTAGTAGTAAAGGCTATCAATTTCAGTTGGATGGCATCCCAACTGTCACTCCCGAATTGCAAGCAGTCATTACAAGGGTAACAGAGACTAAACCTAGCGATCGCTATGCTACGGCTAAAGAACTGGCAATAGCACTGAGCGAGTGTTACTGATTTAGAAATTTGTACGTACAAAACAAGCCCGCTGGTGCAGGCTAAATAGTAAGGTAGCCTGCGCAGGTAGGCTTTGTTTGTATGCACCTCAGACGATTATGTCTGAGGGCAAATTTAATGCGGACAGAATCTATTCTTCGTCCCAACCTTCTACCGATAGCAGTTCGCTGACAGGATCTTGCATGGAAAAGCCGAAATCCGTTAATTCCTGTTTCCAATAAGACCATTCATTACCAAATACGAGGGCAATTTTCCAGATACTATCTGTTGGTCTAACAATTTTGGATTCTACGAGCGAACGGATCTGGTGCTGGAACTTCACCATTGGGTGAATAACAGGCTGAGCCATAAGTTTTACTTAGATTTTCGATTGAGTTTGCTAAATACCTAACCTGAAACGCTTCCGAATTTTGATTAACACCGATGCGTGGAGTTTTTCTTCGGCGCAGAAGCAATTCTCTACTCTTGTACTCTACCACAAATGATTTGGCAAGTACCTTGACAATTGTTATTGGTTCGGGAATTACTACTGTGCCAGTTGAGTAACTGGAATGCAGGTAAGTGAAATTGGGCGCTAAAAGCGATTGGGTTTTCTTAGCTATGTAAAATATGATAACAATAATTACTGCTCTTTGATGCAGTACGGTTAATTAGTATTAGGCGATCGCCCCAGACTTAGACAAAAATTCGCTGTAAATTTAACACGAAACCTGGTAGCACATCTTCACCAGATAAAGTTAAAGGAGCTTGCAAAACTTCTACTGGTTGTCCCAGACGGTAAATTTCAACTTGACGATCTTGAGGATTAATTAACCAACCCAAACGCGCACCATTATCCATATATTCCTGCATTTTAATTTGCAGCTCTTCCAGAGCATCGGTGGGGGAGCGCAACTCGACTACAAAGTCAGGAGATAGGGGAACGTAACCATCTTGCTGTTGTTGGCTCAAAGCCTCCCAGCGCCGTCTTTCTACCCAAGAAGCATCAGGAGAACGTTTTGCCCCATTTGGCAGCACGAATAAGACGTTGGAATCAAACCCTTCTCCTAAATTTAAGTTTGCTTCCACCCAATTGCCTAATTGTTGAGTCAGGTTCAAGTTTTTACGACTAGATGTTCCTCCTGTGGGTGGCACAATAATTAAATCTCCTGCTGCTGTTTGTTCAAAATTCCACTCTGGATTAGCTCGGACAATTCGTTCAAAGTCTGCATCCGAGAGTTTTAATGAATTTATCGTCAGGCTACTGTTCATTGCTGTGCTAAATATACAGGCAATTCCTCTAGTGCAAATCTATCATCAACAAGCGATCGCAGAAAAATTCAGTGAAATGGTGGTTACTATGAATATTCTAGTTTTGTTCGGTTGCGATCGCATATTCTTTTTATAGGCGATCGCTAAGATTCATACTCGATGAAAAGCGTCATTTATGCTTGTAGTAGTAAGTAAGTCTAATAAAGCGAGCAACAATATTATGTCTGTCAACCCCTTGTTTGAGAAAAAAGATGAAAACGAAACGGCTGAAGCTGTTCGTAAGTTTAAGTCAGCACATGAGAAAGACTTAGAAACAATTACTCAAGTTTTGGTAAAAATTACTAGCCGTTCGCTAGATGATATTGAACCATATCTCGATAAGATGCTCGAACGCTTGATAAGACTGGAACAAGAGGCTACAACCACAGAAGACCACTCTAGCAGCTTTCACCGGAAAGAGCCTTTCGATTCTAGACAATGGCAAGCTGATATGAATATTTTAGTTCAACGAGTAAAACTGCCCGTTCTGCCAGAAGAAGCATTTACCCGCGAGAGCATATACGGAGAGCATGATTGATGCCATA
>NZ_JBOFLP010000334.1:0-5706 GCF_051657925.1 Chroococcidiopsis sp. | reverse complement strand
ATCTTCTCTAATTAGTACTTGAATCTAATGGCATTGACACAAGGAGAAACACAATGATACTGCAAGATAAAGTAGCGTTAGTCACTGGAGGCGCATCGGGAATTGGTCGAGCAACAGCGATCGCGTTCGGTGCGGCTGGAGCTAAAGTTGTCTTCTCGGACATACGCAGTGTAGAAGGTGAAGAAACTGCGGCTTTGATTCACGAAACTGGGGCAGAATGCTTGTTTGTGAAATCAGATGTATCGAGTGAGGTGGATGTTCGGGAATTGGTGCAGAAAGCGATCGCCACCTACGGCAAACTGGATTGTGCCTTCAACAATGCTGGAATCGATCTTGTTGTTACACCGTTGCACTCTCAATCGAGCGAGGATTTTGACAAGATCGTGTCGGTCAATGCACGAGGGCTATTTCTCTGTATGAAATACGAAATTCAGCAGATGCTGTCCCAAGGCTCAGGCGCGATCGTGAACAATTCGTCAACGAATGGTCTCGTTGCGCTTCCAGGGATATCTCCTTACGTTGCTAGCAAACATGCGGTGATGGGGCTGACGCGATCGGCTGCTCTCGATTATGCCAAACAGGGCATTCGGATCAATGCCGTCAATCCGGGTCCGATTGCGACTGACCTCATGGCTCGTAGTGCTGACCAGATGGGCATCACGTTCGACGATCTTGGGTCGATGGTTCCGATGGGTCGGATCGGTCAGGCAACGGAAATTGCTCAAGCGGTTGTGTTTCTCTGCTCTGATGCTGCTAGCTATATTACGGGACAACCCTTAGCGATCGATGGCGGATATACGGCGAGTTAGCTTAAGTTGCTGGCTTACTGTCTAGATGGCAATTGAAATTTCTGGTTAAGGTAATATGGCAAGCATTCTGCATCTTGATTCAAGTCCACGGGGCGATCGCTCCAAATCTCGCAAGTTGGCAAAGAAGTTTATAGTTGCGTGGCAAGACTTACATCCTGACGACGCGATCGCCTATCGTGATTTAAGACAAACGCCAGTTCCTCACGTCACCGAAGACTGGATTGCGGCTTCTTTTACTGCGCCAGAAGCACTGACTTCAGAAATGGCTGAACTGCTGAAGTTTTCTGATGAGTTAGTGGATGAGTTTTTGGCAGCTGATCGATGTGTTTTCAGTGTGCCAATGTACAACTTCAGCATTCCCTCCAATTTCAAAGCCTACATCGATCAAGTGGTTCGTGTGGGTCGCACATTCACGGAGGAGGATGGTCAAGTCAAAGGACTGGCGAACGGTAAAAAAGTTTTGTTCATCACATCACGAGGCGTTGAATATGGAGCAAGTTCTCCTTACAAGGGATGGGATTGTCAGGAACCTGCGCTTCGGTATGCTTTTCAATACATGGGTGTGACTGACATTCAGTTCATTCATGCCAATGGTCTAGATCTGGGAGACGAGGCACAAAAACGGGGACTAGACGAAGCACAATCTAAAATTCAAGAATTAGTGAGCGGTTGGTAGCGCCAGCCAGCTAACAAGTCGATGAAGCGGACGATTGAGAGATCTTGGTTGTGATGCAAAGGTTTTCTGCCGCCGCTTTCTTGGTTGTTAGTCGTTCATCTGTTGCGACATTATGCTGAGTCGGCACACATCGTCACATCTGAAAATAAAAGCTTAACCTGCGTCCAGTTGCAGGATTATATCCAAACGCATTTGAGTCGAGATCTATCGTTGACTGAATTGGTAAGCGTCATCAATATCAGTTCCACTTACTTCGCGAGTGTATTCAAACAAGCAATGGGAATTTTGCCACATCAGTACGTGATTGAGCAACGGGTGGAACGGGCGAAATTGATGTAGTCGAAAACCGATTTGGCGATAACCCTTCGGGATAGCTTCGCTTACCGCAGATATTGCCTTACAAGTGGGTTTTTCCAGTCAAAGCCATTTGACGCAACAGTTTAAGCGATTCACTGGCATGACACCAAAGCAGGTGCGCCCTTCACCATAAGAATCTGACAAGTCATTGTAAGAATCTGAAAGAGATCGAGTATTAGAACTGGGTACACTTGGGATAGATAGAACCAGGAGAATCCTATTAATCAATGTACTAGGTGCTGTCTATGTTCTGTTTCACAATTTACTTGAAGGAAAAACTTTATGACGATTAACAAGGAAACAACAAGCCTGAATATGCCTTGGGAGCAAGAGTATGGGTATTCTCAAGCCGTGAAAGTTGGAGACACGATCTACATCTCTGGGCAGGTCAGTCACGACAGCAAAGGCAACGTCGTTGGTATTGACGATATGGAAATGCAGATGCGCCAATCCTACACCAACATTCAAAAAGTCCTTGCTCACTATGGTGCCACGATGGACAACATTGTGGATGAGGTACTTTTTGTAACAGATATGGAGACAGGACATGCAGCAGCGGGCAAATGTAGGCAAGAGGTTTTTGCTGGCACTCCAGTTGTAGCAAGCACCATCGTACAAATTCAGCGTCTTGCTTTGCCTGAGTTCATGATTGAGATTAAGTGTATTGCTAAAGTGTAACCACTTCGCGAATGAATCAGGGCTTGAGCCTCAAAACCTGCTCAAGTTTTGTCCAAAATTTCCAAGAATATCAGTTTCAGTTCCATTACACGTCCCAAGTTCCGCACGTCTGGTATGGAACCGCAAATCTCAGATAAAACTACTCATCAGCCGGAAGCATAGAACAAGACAAATCGGGCTTTAGATGGAAGTTTTAGTAGTTCTATACGTTGAAGAACGCAGTAAATTTCCCACCTTTGAAATCAGATCGTGACTCAGGCAACCAGACAATAAGATTACGTGCTGCGACTGGAAACTAGGGAAGGTAAAATCGTTCGCTACCGCCAATACTCAAATCCTATGTCCGCGATCGCGGCTTGGGGTAGCGTACAAGATTTGCACTCCTTTTTCAACACAGATAATGCAGAGTAAGGCAAGTATACGTATAGTAAGTTGCGTCGGAAAATTGAATCGTTAACTCAGGAGTTAAACGCCTGGGAAGTAGTAGCTACTAATACTGACTTTAAGGATGCGATCGCACGTTAAGGAGCAATTCTATGTCAACTTTTGTCTTGGTTCACGGTTCGTGGCACGATGGTTCTACTTGGAACGCGGTCATCCAACATTTAGAAGCTAAAGGGCATCAGGCTTTTGCTCCCACAATCGCCGGACATGGTAAAGGCGCGAATAAAAACGTCAACCACGCTCAATGTACGCAATCGATAGTAGATTACATCGTTGGCAAAGACTTAACCGATATCGTCCTCTTAGGACATAGTTTCAGCGGTACAGTTATTGCTAAAGTTGCCGAAGCGATTGGCGATCGCATTCAACGGCTGATTTTTTTCAATGCCTTTGTCCTTAACGATGGGGAAAGCCTCAGAGATAATGTCCCACCCGATTCTCAAGCGTTATTTGACAAACTAGCTGAAGAATCGGACGATAATACGACGATGATGCCGTTTGAGATTTGGCGAGAAGCGTTTCTCAACGATGCTGACCTCGACCTAGCTAAATTCAGTTACGCGCAATTATCGTCTGAGCCGTATCAACCGTGGATTGACAAGTTGGACTTGAAGCAATTTTACTCGCTGCCAATTCCCAAAAGTTACCTCTACTGTACGGAAGACATCTCTCTACCTCAAGACGAGCAGTGGGGCTGGCATCCCAAAATGTCTAGCCGCTTGGGGCTATTTCGGCTCGTACAAATGCCAGGTAGTCATGAGGTGATATTTTCTAACCCGATCTGTTTAGCAGAAAAGATTATTGTGGCAGGGCGCGACTAGGAACGGAATTGTATTTTTCCACGTATAACGTACTTCTAATGCCCTAGTAGAAATCTCTAGCTTGAGCAAGTCAAATAACAGTCAAAAGTCAAAACAAATGCATTGTCAAACTTCAAAATCGAGCGTCCATACGCCAAAAAATTCTACCTGTCGCCCCCTAGGAGCACTCGAGAAAATCTTTTGGTTGTACGACCAAGTTCAACCAGCACATTTTGCCCTGACAGCACAGATTCAAGGAGAATTTAGTAGCGAGCAACTCAAGCGTGCTTTGATGCAAGTGCAACAGCGCCATCCATTGCTAAGAGTACGCATCGCATTGGATGAAACCGAACAACCCTGGTTTGTCGAAGAAGTAGCTAATATCCCACTGCGAGTTTTACAGCGACAGTCCGAGCAACACTGGCAACGAGAAGTTGAGACAGAAATTTCTACACCTTTTAACTGGAAGCAAGCACCTTTGATACGTGCAGTCTTGCTACACTCCCCAGAGATTTCAGAATTAATCGTCGTTTACCACCACTCGATTGCTGATGGAACTTCTGGTGCCTATCTCATCCAAGATATTTTGCAAGCGATCGCCGTCCCTAGTACTATCCTCCAGCCTCTACCAATGCCCCTTTCTTTAGAGGAATTGATGCTGGGTAAAGCCGATGCCGCTCTTCCAGACTACCCAGTGGCGCTGCAATCTTCAGACTTTAAGCCTCCAGAAACTTCTTCCCGTTCTCGCTTGCTAGCTGGTTCGCTTACCCCAGAGACGACAGGTGAGTTAATTTCCCGTTGCCGGCAAGAACAAACTAGCGTCCATGCTGCTATTTGTGCTGCATTTCTCTTAGCGATCGCCCGCCAATCTGGTTCAAAACAACAGCAGACTCTCAAATGCTTAACACCGATCGATCTCCAACGGCGTTTCATGTCTGTAACTGATACACAGTTTAGTCTTTACCTTAGCGCAGCAATGACTTCGCACGCTTTAACTCCTAATACAAGCGTGTGGGCAGTGGCTCAGTCAGTCAAACAACAATTAAACTCTGCAATGGAACCCGATCGGGTCATGGCAGCAATCCAGCAAACTCAAGCGTGGATGTCTGCGAATCCCAGTGCAATTCAGGTTTGGCAAGGATTTATCGAACAATACGGTGGCGACATTACAGTTACCAATCTCGGACGCTTAGCAATCCCACAACAGTTTGGGCAACTTCAACTGCGGGGGATCTATGGACCCTCTGTAATGCCCAGCAGAGATGACGGTCGCCTGTTAGGAGTTGCAACGGTAGGCGAACGGCTCTGTTTTACGCTCGTTTATCCAGAGTCAGTCCTATCCCCAACGGCAGCTGCTCAACTGCAACAGGACGCAATGCAGTTGCTTCATACCGCGATCGCGTCAACTTCTGGGCATTTGTAGTCAGTATGCCATTAATAACTCATTCATTGCCTGATGAAAAACCAAGAGAAAACCATTGTTTTTGATCGAGAACGCGCTTCTAACCATGACAAGCAATTCGCGCTCACTAGCTCCGATGCGCGTCCGATACGTCTACTCCAGCTTATATGCTAAGCGAACTCCTTGACGAGAAGTTCCTAACAGCTATCTCACTAGCGATTGAAGAGAAATAATGCAAGTACGGTAAACCTCATTAACAACAAAAAAAATGAAAATTAACTCTGTTAGACATCAAGCTTTTCTTCATTTGATGAATAATTTCCAAGCTCAAAAAGTTCAACGTTTGCGTTTACTAAGTCGTTCGATGAACGTAATTGGGATTCACAATTTGAAACCATACTTCAAGCAAGAACAATTTAGATACAAACGAATTTACGGTTCTACACAACAATAATCTGTCGAGTAGTCATGTCGTTTTAGGAGAAGAAAATGAAAAAGATAGAAGCGATCGTTCCTACTGAGAGTTTTACTTTAGTTAAA
>NZ_JBOFLP010000333.1:0-4405 GCF_051657925.1 Chroococcidiopsis sp. | reverse complement strand
ACTGCCCACTGCTGCAATGCTTCTAAGTTAGGGACGATTAAGGCTCCGAGCGATCGCTGGTCTTGTCCGACTAGCATAATTTGGTCGATGTAAGGACTGCGCAGACAGGCATCTTCGATTGGCTGCGGTTCGATATTTTCCCCGTTAGACAAGACAATCGTATCTTTTGCCCTACCTGTTAATACAATGTCATTTGCTGGCGTAACTAGACCTAAATCGCCAGTATCAAACCAACCTTCAGGATCGATCGCTTTGGCTGTCGCCTCTGGGTTTTTGTAGTAACCCTGCATCACCTGGGGTCCTCGGATCAAGACCAAGCCGCGCTGCATCGGTGGTAGGGTTTGGCGAGTTTCAGGATCGACGATTTTGGCTTCCGTGCCTGCCATTGGCAACCCAGAGGAACCGCGTAGATTGCGCCAAGGACGACGAACGTGGGTCACGGGAGAGGTTTCGGTTAAACCGTATCCTACTAAAATTTCGACACCAACAATTTCAAAAAAGTTTTCGAGGTGCATGGCAAGGGAACCACCACCGCTAATCACCTGCCTAATTCGTCCTCCCGTTGCTTCTCGTACCTGTTTGTAGACTAAACGATCTGCAAGATTGTGAATCGGTGCTAAAACTGCGGTTTGAATCCCAGCTTGCAGGCGTTGCAATGGAGAAGGATAGAGGTTATCTAATGCTAACCCTCGAACAATTCGCCGTGCTTTTATATAACGTTGGCTGATATTTAACAGGGAATAGATCAGACGTTGTTTTTTAACGGGTTGGTCGCGGAACTGTTTTTGCGCCCCTTCATAAATCGACTCCCACAACCGAGGAACGCCCACCATCAGGCGAGGTTTAAATGCTTTTAAGTCTGCTTTGACGTGACGAATATTCGTGTATATCTGCGTACAACCTTGAGAAAGGAGGAAATATTCGACACTCCGCTCGTAACAGTGCCAGACAGGTAAGATACTGAGAATGCGATCGCCAATTTCTGGTTGTACGACTGCGCCAAATGACGTAACTTGATGCAGCAAATTTCCGTGAGACAGCATTACACCTTTAGGCTTACCTGTCGTCCCAGAAGTGTACATCAGGGTGGCAAGGGTATCCCGATTCTGCGCCACTGGTTGGAGTGGTTGGTTTTCTCCCACCGCCATCAGTTGGGAGAAATTCATAATTTTGAGCGAGTCGCTTTCGTCTAGGATTTCATCTGAGAGTAACACCACCAAATGAATCGGTAGTCTGTCCAAACCATCACGTAATTTATTCAGGATCTTGCGGTCTTCTACTACCAGTGTTGTGCTGCCGCTATGTTCCAAGATGTATAGTAATTCTTGTTTTTCCGCTTGGGAGCTACGCACGACATCCACTCCCCCAGCTGTTAATATTCCTTGGTCGGCGATCATCCAGCGCGGACTATTATCAGCGACTAGCCCAACTCTATCGCCTGCTGTTACCCCTAGCGCTTGCAACCCTGCGGCGAAGATTTGAATGTGCTGGTACAACTGACTGTAGGTGAAAGTTGTCTCTGGTTTGACGTGGGGATCGTGCAGCGCCACGGTATCGCCGAATTTTTTGACAGCGATCGCCCAAATTTCTGGTAGTGACTGCACGCTGGAATAATCGACCGTGCGTTTTAAATTCGAGCGTTCTCGCTCGGTTAGGTTGAAATAGAAGTTAGAGGGGCGGTTGTGCGACATAACTCATGCGACAAAACTCAATCGCTGGTAAAGTTCGTTGGCAGTCCTATATACATACAACTTACCGTGCGATAGATGCATTTGAGCTATTAAGTTAGGACACAAATTCAGTTGTCAGTTATCTGTTATCAGTTATCAGTTTCAGTGGTAGTTGGTAGTTGGTAGTTGCTCCCCTGCCCGCCTGCACACTTGCATACCTGCTTTCTCTGTCCCCTTGTCCTTCAAGTTTCCCTTATCTCCCTTGTCCCTACATCCTACACCCTACACCCTACACCCCACACCCCATTCATCTCAAGAGCGATCGCGAGTAAAAATACCAATGCGATCGAAAGGATAGAAACGGACGATCGCCTTACCAATGATGCGATCGCGTTTTACAAAGCCCCATTCGTGTCCGTCGCAGCTATTGTTGCGATTGTCTCCTAGTACCAAATAAGAATTCGGCGGGATAACTCGAACCGATCGTTCGTAATCTGGTTTGCTGGCAATATAGCTTTCTGCTAGAGGGCGCTCGTTGATATACACTTGTCCCGCTATCACTGCGACTCGTTCCCCCGGGAGTCCCACGATTCGCTTAATAAACGAGTCGTGCGAGTTAGATGGCAAGCCACACGCAGAGATTGCAGCAGGAGGTGGTTGAAACACTACGATGTCACCTCTTTGGGGTGCTTGGAAGCGGTAGCTGAGTTTATCTACCATCAAGCGATCGTCAACTTCTAGTGTCGGTTCCATTGACCCAGAAGGAATAAAAAAAGACTGGGCGACACCAGCACGAATTCCAAAGGCTAAAAACAAGCTCAGACCTACAGTTTTCAGTCCCTCTATCCACAAAAAATTCTCTGGTTTTGGCTGCTGGAGATTCCGCTTAGGCATTGGCAAACGCAGGTTAAATGCAAGTTATAAGTACAATAACTGGTTAGTTATGACTGACGTTGTAGCTTTGAGTTCCCGACTATATGCGGGAGTAGGGAGGAGCCAGTCGCGTGCGGAGGTGTCCTCCGACTCCCTACTCCCTACTCCCTACTCCCTACTCCCTACTCCCTCGTATGGTTAACCCATCTCCAAATTCTAGTTTTAGCTTGACGCTGCGCTTGCAGATTCCCAATCGCATTGGGATGTTGGCTAGCGTGACTCAAGCGATCGCCTCTTGTGGTGGAACTCTCGGTCAAATTGATTTGGTGGAACGCACGCGATCGCAGGCGATTCGCGATCTGACTGTAGATGCTGCTAGCACGGAACAGGCTGAGGCGATCGTGCAGGCAGTGCGGGCATTACCAGAAATTGAAGTGATTAATGTCTACGATCGCACTTTTAATTTACATCGGGGTGGCAAAATCTCCGTTACCAGCAGACTTCCACTCAAAAGTCAAGATGATTTGGCAATGGCATACACGCCAGGAGTGGGGCGAGTTTGTTTGGCGATCGCCCGTGACCCAGAACAAGTCTACAATCTGACGATCAAACAAAACACCGTAGCGATCGTCACTGATGGGAGTGCAGTTTTAGAATTGGGAAATTTGGGGGCGGCGGGGGCATTACCTGTAATGGAAGGCAAAGCCACGATCTTTAAAGAATTTGCTGGAATTAATGCTTTTCCAATTTGTTTGGCGACTCAGGATACAGAAGCAATTATCGCTACTGTGAAAAAAATTGTCCCCGTATTTGGTGGCATAAACTTGGAAGATATTGCTGCCCCGCACTGCTTTGAGATCGAACAACGGCTGCGGCAAGAATTAGATATTCCCGTGTTTCACGGCAACCAGCAGGGGACAGCGATCGCGACGTTGGCGGCGCTGACTAATGCTTTAAAGTTGGTTAATAAGTCACTAGCGGAAGTGAGGATCGTTATTAACGGTGCAGGGGCGGCGGGAGTCGCGATCGCGCGTCTTTTGAAAAACGCTGGTGCTGTCCATATTTTGCTGTGCGATTCTAAAGGTATTCTTTCCACCCAGCGTCAAGATTTAACTGCTCAAAAGCAAGAGTTTGCTGTCAGTCAAATGGGAACTTTGGCAGGTGCTTTAGTCGGTACTGACATATTTATTGGTGCTAGCGCCCCAGGGATATTAACGCGGGATATGGTGCGATCGATGGCAAAAAAACCAATTGTGATGGCGATGGCAAATCCCATCCCTGAAATACAACCAGAACTCGTGGCTGATGATGTTGCAGTTATGGCAACGGGACGCAGCGACTACCCAAATCAGATCGATAACATTCTGGCATTTCCTGGTGTATTTCGCGGCGCTTTAGACTGTCGCGCCACGAAAATAACCACCATGATGTCTTTAGAAGCAGCACAGGCGATCGCTTCTTTGGTAACATCCACAGAACTCAACCGCGAATATATAATTCCCTCTATATTTGACACTAGAGTTGTTCCTACTGTAGCTGCGGCTGTGCAACGCGCTGCTCGTCAGGAGGGAATTGCACGGTGTTAATTGAATTAAGAAAGCTAATTCATCTGTTCAACTTTAGCTTTTAACCCGTTACTAGTAAGTAACTGCGCGACTTCATCAGCCTTAGAGCGATCGCTAAATGCTCCCGCTTGCATAATTGTTTTACCCTTAGCAGAAACCCGAAACGAACCAGGAACGAGCGATCGCACTTTTTCTTGTGTAGGTGCGTTTTCTGCTTCTACCAAGACTCGATAGCGCAAACTTCCCACTTGAGAAGAGTTATGCGATGACACCGCAGCAATTCGGGCGGGGCGATCG
>NZ_JBOFLP010000332.1:0-6938 GCF_051657925.1 Chroococcidiopsis sp. | reverse complement strand
AGTGCTTGCAAGTCTTGCTCTACCTCCGGTGGAACTGTCCCAAAGCGCGTGGCGAGTAAGCGCAACAACTGCCGCAATGCACCCTGCTGCAATCCTTGCTGTTGAGCCGCCTCCTCTGGTAGGGGAACGAGATTGCCTGCTTCATCATAGAAACGCAACCACACTGCCCCAACTCGGTCTATCGTTCCAGACCAAGTTCCCAACCATAAACCCAATCGCTGACACCACAGCCACCCTTGCTCGTTAGCCACCAAGGGCTGATAGCGTTGGTTAGCATCCAAATGCCACCCGCGTAAGGAATTGGGGTCAAACGGGTCAAACACGTAATAATCTGGGGTGCGGAAGATCTGCTCGTAAATCTCCTTTTTCACTCCCGTGTCTGCTTCTGCGGTAGAGGGCGACATCAATTCCACAATGACATCGGGATAGCGTCCGTTCTCCTCCCACACTACCCACCCCTGGCGGTCGGTTCTGCCATCAACGCCCAGAGCCACAAAAAAATCTGGTCCGCGAAAATCTTTATTCCGCACCTGGGCGCTGCTGTAATAAATAAACATATTGCCCCCGACAAAATAATCATCGCGGTCAGCCATAGCGCTTGGCAGCGACCGGATCAGGGCATTCATAGCAATCCGGTGGCGATTCGTCTCCAAGGGTTCACCATCATCGAAAATTAACTCAGTAGGCGGCAGGGTCGGTTCCCAATCCACAACCGCTGTTGTTTGGGGCATTGATTCAAAATTCGTTTCGCTTGCCATCTAAACCTCCAAGGTACTGCGACCATAGCCCGATAGGGCTTGGTCGTATGGGGGATAGGAGGGTAATTGAGTGGGACTCAACGTCCCCGAAATTACCAACCCAGTGTTTCGAGCAAGAATGCGACATTTAGAATTAGCAAATCTACCCAACCTTGACCAATTAGCGTCACTGAGAGAAAGGTTGTTTCCCGTGTAGCCTGAACAATATCCAATCACTTTTTTGATTTCTCCTTTCGAGAGCGTTGAATATTCAATCAAATCTCCTTTCCTGGCTTCAAATGGAGTAGTTGAACCACCGTAGCGTTCTCTGATTCCTCCTTTGGCTGGAACAGCATCATGTAAGCGACGGCGCGTAATTCTAGGTTTAGAAATAACTTTAAATACAGCAGGAGTGATTGTTACTTTACCTACCCAATTACAGCCGCGACCATCTTTGGTTTGAATTGGTTTGTATTGGACGAAATGCCCACAGGCGATAGCCACTGCATCTACCGCATGAGTTTCTGGAACCTGTAATGCTTTGTCAGATTTGTTTTTGATAAGTTTTAAATATTCGCGAATCTGTGATGTACCGTTCCCATCTTTTTGCCAGCCTTCAACAGTCACGACTGGGGCTATTTTAGACAACTGCTCGATCGTCCAAGTCTGCCCCACCATCACAGGAGAAAAGCCAATGCCATCATGAGCGCCCTTGCGCCCAGATGTTTTGTCAACATCAGCCCTGACTTTTTCTACTCTGATTGCTGTAATTGGGTAAATGCGGGCTAACTCAGAAATCACCCGTATTTCTAGTTTTCGATTTGAGCGAATTGATGGCGGTAATTTAGTTTTCTTGCGGTTAGAAAAACGCTTTTGCCGATGATTTCTAAGCTTGAAAAAGAGCTTTCGGTCAATCCGTCTTCCTCTCCGACCGCGCCGCAGCATAGAGCGGTAAGACATTTTTTCTTTTATGCCAGCGATAGCTGTACCCTGCTTGGAGATAAATCCCATCAAAACAAGATGTGACATAAACAAAGTGTAGTTAGCTGATTGACAAGCAATGCCGCTATAGCGCTTGCCTGGGTCACAGGAAGCAATGATGTCCTGGGTTTGAGTACCAGATGGCTCGATTAACAATTGAACGCACCAAATACCTAGATCGTTCCAAAATGGTTTAGCTTTACCCTGTTCGATCCAACGCCTGGCGCGAGATGCAGTTGTTGGCATTAATGCCTCAAAGAATAGCGAAATCACAGGAACTCTTGGATTTTCTTTCTTCATTGGTATAACCCTTGAAAGATAAGTTTTAGTCACTTCCCTCATTCAGTAGCGCGTGTCTTGGCTTTACCCAACTCCCTGAGACTCCAGGGACTACATAAAATTCGAGCTAGTGAAGTACCCGAAAGTGTTTGACGCTACTAAACTCAAGAGGTATTGAACTTTTCATCTGGGGTTGTCTCCCAGAATCCATGTCTATACCCGTAGGGTTAGGCACGGTAGTTCAATACGCCAACTCCCTACCTGTTGACTGCTGTGGCTATTTTATCGAAACCTGTTTGACAGACGGGGCAACCAGATCCCCTACCACTGTCAAACCGCACTGCTGCTGCAAGTAATGCACCTGCACCAAGGTAACAGAATTTCCCTTTGGGCGGTTCTGGCAAAATTGTAGAGAACGAAAGCAAAATTTTATTCTTGTTTACTAGCCTCTCTTTGTAATTTCCTAGCAAACTCAGGATAATTTTCTAGCTCATCAAAAGAATCTACAGCTGGATGTTCGATCCGATTTTCTTGTGCGTGCAACTTATCCATATAAGCATGGAACGCTGCTTCATCATCTCGATGATTTAATACGTAAGTCCGTAACTCTTCCTTACTCATTGTCTGAAAATTGGGTTTCATAATTACTCGTCCATTCACCAAGTCAGTCAATTTCAATCTCGTTCTCTTCCCCAATTAACATAAATATATTTTTATTCCGAGCATCGAAGCAGACGAGGTTAACGGGTAAATACATTCTCGTTGCCCAGCAGCTTAGAATATAACATCGCAAAGTCTTTGCTGTTGTGGGAATAATTTGTCTCCTCTTTCAACATCTTCGTTACGTTTGAGTTAAGTCAAGAGATAGATCTTACTCCCACTTCATCACATAAAGATCGTCGAGCTTGCAGTTAAAAAACTGAGCGAGTTTGCCAGTGCTGATGCTATCAAGTCTTTTGAGTTTTCCCCTAATTAGACTTCTAATAGTTGATTGGGCTACGCTAGTCCGTTCGGACAGTTCTGCAATACTTAAGCCTTTTTCAGCCATTAAAACTTCTAAATTGGTGTAGAAGTAAAGCTCCTTTTCCTTCGGATGTTCTTTACTCATCACTGCTGTTGTCATTTTGTCTACCTTATTATATGTTTCGACTACTACTAGTTTAGCCACTCTGATTAGTAGTCGTCTAGATTAATTGACAAGTAAACGGCTAGTCGTCACAAGGTAGTAGCAGAACGGGTGCGCCAGGGGCGCTCGCCGCCCCCTCAAGACTCCGAGAGCGTGCCAGTTGTTGCCGACGGCTATAAAGGTTGTTTGCGGGATGCAGAGATCTTGCAAGCCGTCGGCACCGCTACGCTACAACTGGCTTAATTAAACCATTCGATACTACTCCTACCTGGCACAATGAGACATCTAGGTTGTCACAGTTTTTAAACTAAAATTTATTTACCAGGTAAACTAAGAGAACCGAGGCTCTTGACCATGACCGATCGCAGGAACACATTACACGAAGCTGTAGATCGCCTGTCCGAATCCTCCCTTGACATCCTGCTCCCCGCGATCGCGCAAATCGCCACCGAAAAAAACTCCGTCAAAACTGCTTTTCTGTTGCGGAGTATTGACGCATTAAATCGAATTGCCCAAACCTCCGCCACGGCAGAAGTGTTAGCTGCTAATTCTGACTACAGTATGTTGCTCAAAATTTTGTCAACACCAGAAGCGCTATCGACTTTGACTGCAACTGACCCTTTGGCTAGTGCTAGGTTGCGCGGTCTAGTGGTGAAACAACAACTGCTTGAGGCTGAAGGTGGCTGTCTGTCTAGTACCCAAGTAGCATCCCTGCTAGGGATTACCCGTCAAGCAGTAGACAAGCGACGGCGTTCTGGGCAGTTGATTGGCTTACCCACGGGGAAAAATCGGTTTGCCTTCCCTGCATGGCAATTTATCACCGGAGAGACACTTCCTGGTTTAGAGGTAGTACTCCAGCATTTGCAAGTACGAGATCCGTGGATGCAGGCGGCTTTCATGCTCAACGGTAATCTGAGACTAGATGGGCTGTCGCCACTAGAGGCTTTAAGACAAGGCAAGTTGGAAGAAGTCGGGAGAGCAGCACAAACTTACGGAGAGCAAGGAGCGGCTTGATGAGCGAGTCACGTCCAGCTCCCCATCCAGAGCCACCCCCTGACTTAGCTGGCAGAGACTTACCGCTCATCCAAATCGAAGACCTGTGGTTTCGTATCCATAAAAGTCAATACAGCCCGCTTTATTATGGGTCTTCTGGTCGCAATCGGTTTGATGCTCCCAACCAGGAATACGGCGTGATGTACGTTGCTGCTGATGTATGCGGAGCGTTCGTCGAAACTTTCGGTTCTTCCACGGGAATTCGAGTTATAGCACTCTCCGAGCTACGCTTATGTTCCGTGAGTCAGTTGCAGAGCGAGCGAGTGCTTAACTTGGTTGACTTAACAGGAGCGGGACTGGCTCGGATAGGCGCAGACGCTCGCTTGTGTGATGGAGAACACGGGCTGGCTCAAAGGTGGGCATTAAGTTTGTGGAGACATCCAGAGAATGTATACGGAATTTACTATCGCGCCAGACACGATCCCTCACGCTATTGTGCTGCTATTTTTAACCGCGCTCAAACAGAAATCGCGATCGCTCGGACTCAAGCATGTTGGAGCGATGATTTCAGAGTAACCTTAGCGTATGTCCTCGATACCTACGGATTTGGCTTAGTCTAACCTAGATGCTGCCAATAGATAAAAGCTCAAGGGTTAACACCCCCAATCGGCTTGAATCAACTAAAATTTTCTTCCCACATTCAGGAATATAACATCGTGGCAGGCTAAAGTTAGCGTGCCTAAACTGGCTCGTCCGAAAGTTCCGTCACGCTTACCTTATCCGTTGGTTGAGGTTCGCAGGGAGTTCCGAGAGAGCGAGCGCCAAAAATTTCCGCTGCCTCCCCGTCTCCACCAAATAGTGAGAAACCGTACCTGTGGTGGGTCATCAATATTTAGCTCCAAGTATGCTGCCTCAAGCACACTTAAAACATGATTTGGCATACCGAGCGCAAAGGAGTATGCTGGAGGATTAGCACAAATAAAGCACAAAGATAGCATACTTAATGGCGACCAACAATATTAGAGTTGTAGGCTACCTACCACCCCCCTACCACGAGAAGTTACGCGAGTATATGCAATCCCAATCGCTAACTGAAAGTGCAGCGATTGTTGCGATAGTCAAGCAGTTCTTCGATGGCGAGAGCGGGAGCGAACGAGTTGCCAACGCCAACAAAGAATTAGATGAGGCTCTAGCCCCATTCAAAGCCCAAATCGCTCTACTGGAGAGGCGCTTGGCAGTCTTGGAATCGGCTTTCGTGTCAAGTCAGCGATCCAAGCCAGCTAGAAGAGCGCCCTATCAGTACGGTCCACCACCCGTACTGCCTCCCCAAGACATTACCCAGTTGGCTCGCAGGCTAGGGGTGAGCGCCGCTACGCTTGAAGAAGCAGCTCAAAAAGATGAGGCTGAATTTAGGGATTGGAGTAGACGAAGAGACCCAGCTCAAAGAAGTTGGGAACGGAAAGGGGAACTATTTCACCCGAATTCCGAATCGTGATGCAAGGGATAGTACCACTTGGTGGAGACGAGTTTTGATGCGCGGTACGGTCAAGACCAACCGTTGAACTTATATGCCAGATTTTTAACTTAAGTTGATTCACAGATCTTGTGAGAATTTACTCATTACTCACGAAAAATCTACCCTTTCAGCTTCCTGATTCGCATACTAGATGAAAATATGTCGCAGAGTATGTAAACATTTCCTCCCCAATTGCGGATTAATTGAAAATTTTTGACTTGACGGCAATATTTTAGACTGAAACAGACTTTATGCAAGTAATAGCGCTATTTCATTTGCATTTGCTTCTATTTCCTCTCTGTCCGCTCTTACCGTAAGCTGCTACAATGCTCATATCACATATGATATGATAAACGTGCGTTTGGTTCTTGATACGGATGCGATTGTTGCCGCTATGCGAAGTCCGAGGGGAGCTTCGGCAGCTTTACTAATAGCAGCCCAGTCAGCGAGAGTCACTCTTCTATTAAGCGTGCCTCTGGCGATTGAATATGAAGCCATCTGTAGTAAACCAGAACATCAAATTGCTGCTGGTCTTTCGCAGGAGGAAGCGAATCAGTTCGTCACCGCAGTCATTGCGCTAGCAGAGCCGGTTTTTATTCACTACTTGTGGCGTCCAAGACTCCCCGATCCTAACGATGAGATGGTTTTGGAGGCTGCTGTTAATGGGCAAGCTTTGGCGATTGTCACCTTTAACAAGCGAGACTACGGCTCAGTACCAAATGAATTTGGGGTTGAAGTTCTTCTCCCCGCAGAAGCACTCAGGAGAGTCCAGTCATGACGAAGATTGTGAAAAACACCACGGCGAATTATGCCTTGCGACTACCACGCTCTCTCAAGACGGAGGTCGAACGTCTAGCAGCGCAAGATGGTGTCAGTGTCAATCAATTTATCGCTACCGCTGTAGCAGAGAAAATTTCAGCCATGAAGACAGCTCAGTTTTTTGTTGAACGCAAAGCACGGGCTGACTTTGCAGCTTTCAATCGAATTATGAGTCGGTCTGGTGGCGAACCACCTCGACCAGGAGATGAACCAATATGAATGCCAGTTCATTTCAAGAGACTACTGCAACGGAAGCCCGCGATTTTTATTTAGTCTGCAACAGATTTTCACTTTATGCGCGAACCCACGGCTGGAAGCACGCACCACCGCATGGGAGAATGAACGTGACATTAGAGTTCTTGCATAAGTCAGGAAGGCTTAAAAAGATCAAGTTCGTAGTTGTACAGCCCAGCTATCAGATTGAATCTCAACCCAAATCGTTTTCTCCGATTTCGATATCTTTCCGCCAAAATTTTAAACACTTTCA
>NZ_JBOFLP010000331.1:0-3058 GCF_051657925.1 Chroococcidiopsis sp. | reverse complement strand
GCCACTGCTCTCAATTTGATTCGCTGGGATGCTTGGCTCTCAGCTATCCCACTGGCTCGAACTCGCTACTCTCGATTTATAGAGCTTAAGCCCCAAATAGCGTAGCTTTTTTCTCTGACGAATTCGCCAACAGTATCTTCGCTACTTTTACCCCTACTAGCTAAACTTAACCATCCCGATTGGAAATATCGACTCAAGGCACTCCAGCAAATCGAGGTGAATTCTGAAACTTTCTCTGCCGCGATCGCCCTTCTTGAAGACGAGCATAGCACCATTCGCCGTTGGGCTGCTGCAATCTTGGGTAGCAGCGGCATTAAACAGGCAGTCAATCCTCTGTGCCGCGTAGTCATTTCTGACAGTTCGGCAATTGTGCGGAGAACGGCGGGGGATGCCCTGAGCGATTTAGGCGATGAGGAAGCGATCGCTACCATGTGTCAGGCGTTAACAGATTCCTCTCCTCTAGTCCGCTGGAGAGCTGCTCGTTTCCTCAATGAGATAGGTGATTCCTCTGCGGTAGACCTACTGCGTCAAGCGGCTGTTGGCGAAACAGAATTTGACGTTCGCATAGAGATGCTAGCTGCCCTGGAACGCATTGAAGGCGGTCGCCAAACCCAACTGCCAATGTGGATGCGAATTGCTGGCGGTGACAAGTGACAAATAGCAAAAAATCACGAAAAGTTAGGCTTGTCAGAGTATTTTGCCAGTTTTTACAAAACCAGTCGTAGAATGCGAAGCGCGGAGCTAAACTTAGTTATCGCTCCTGAGTTCGCCCTTCCACTTCTTACTCAACATCCCCAACCCCATACTCTTTCTCGATCAACCGCAAAACTTTATCTTCCAAAGGCGTGAGATAAGTCTGTTTTCCCAAATGCTCCAGCATGGTATAAGCTACGCGATCGCGAAATCCAGGTACTTCCCTTACTCTCCTAATCCGGTGCAAAATCTGCGGTAGTTGGCGATGGACTTCGGGAGAATCAATCTTATTTAAGTTTTCTGGCTTCACAGTTAGAGTCGTGTCGTGTACGTCAACAATGATAGTAAAGTCTCTTGGCTCCACTGCAATCGCCCAACAGCCGTTATATTTCTTTTCTTTACCTTCCAACCTGACCAAAGTGAATACATCACCTACCTGGCAATAGTCTTTGGCATTCCCCAAGGGCTTTTCTTTGAGCTGCTCGACGATCCCCTTAACGATACGACCGCTAGGAACCTTACCATCAGCTAGGTCTACAGCTTGCTGCCATACTTCCACTTGTTTTTCTAACTCTAACCCAGATAGCGATCGCACCTGTCCTTCTGAAGTTGGCAGTACGCGACAACAAATTGTTGTCGTCAGATTTTCATAAACCTCAGCTGCGGTAATCAAATAATTAACAGCTTGTTTAGTCTTGCCAAAACGGTCGCGGCAGTAACCAACAAAATCATTACTGTGAGTGCTACGGTACAAACGACGGTCGCGCAATTCCTTGATTGCTTTCCCTGCTTCGTAAAATGCTCTCTCTACCCGCAATTCTAAACGGTGGCGATCGCGTTCTTCGTCGTGGGTAAGTTCTGCTAAAATTTCTACCTGGGCAGCTTCTACAGGGATCGATGTATTAGACTCCACCATAGAAGAAGATTTAGTAGCTACAAGTTTCTTGTTACTCATAAGAGCTAGTGGAGTTGAGATGAGCTTTCCCTCATATAGTCACTGCTTAGATCTGCCTGTACTGCTGCTCTGTGCTTGAGAAAGTCTGCATTACACGCTTGGATCTAGATTTTTGAGAATTCCATAGGACTTGTCAAAAAACACCGTTGCTGTACCCGTATCGCCGTGACGTGCCTTAGCCGCGATCAGCTCTAGGATTCCCTGCTCCTCGCTATCTGGGTGATAATATTCGTCTCGGTAAGCCAGGATGATATTGTCTGCCACCATCTCTAAAATTCCTGATTGGCTCAAGTCGCTCATCATCGGGCGCTTGTTTTGTCTACTCTCAACTGCTCTAGAGATTTGAGAAAGTGCCAATACAGGGACATCTAGATCGCCAGCCATTTTGTACAGTCCCCGTGCCACGTCTCCTAGTTCGTAGCTGCGGTTGCCTCCAGTGTCCTCTGCCATCATCTGTAGGTAATCAACTACAACCAGCCCCAGCGAGCCTTCTTTTGCTTTAACCTGGCGGCATTCTGAAGCAATTCCAGCCACCGTAATCCCTCGACTGTCATTCATGTACAGCGGCAACTCTGAGGCAATGCTGACGATTTTGGCAATACTGTTAAATTCCCAGCTAGCCAAGGATTCCAATCCCGCACGATGTTTGCGGATGCGATCGCTTTTCAGGGGTGTTATGCCTAGATGCTTGTAGGCGTTAGTCACGCTAATTAAACTCCACAGCCTGTATTCCAGCTGTTTCTTTGTCATCTCCAGCGAGAAGATGACAACAGGTAGCTCGTGGAGCAGAATCATTTGGAGGGCTAGGAACAAAGAGATCTGGGAGTTATGGACAAAAATATCGTTAGCAACAAAATTGTGGGTTTCTGGAATTGTTAGGTCATATACCTGATGGTCGCCAATTGGCTCAATAGAAACAATTTCATCCCAGTAAACATCACTTGTAGCAATTTGCTGAAGTCGTAAGTTGTCCAATGCAGTTGAGATTTGAAGCAGCCTTTCTCGTGTTGGAGATCGCTTACCAACATGAATATTAGAGTATCCTTTAATCCCAGCTCGTCTCGCCAAAACTCCCCAAGGTTCATTTCCTTTAGCTGCTGCTATCTGCTCCCAGACTTCTATAGGAATTAAGTCACGGTTAGTTTGATATTTCTTCAGAGCTAGAGCTTCTTTAACTCCTGATAATGCTTTCTCTTTTCCAAAGATACCGATTTCATCAATGAAAGCTTTGATGGATACTGCATCAGTAATATCTAGTTGCCAAGCGACTCTACGACTATCTTGATATTTAACTAGCCGTTTTTTCAGGGTAGCTACTACACCAAATCGCAGGAGAAGATGCTGTATCTGTCGCGCTAGCTTTTCACTGACTGATGCATACCCTATCTGTGACTGACCGCTTTTGAGGAC
>NZ_JBOFLP010000330.1:0-3041 GCF_051657925.1 Chroococcidiopsis sp. | reverse complement strand
TTTGTTTGAACCCACCGCATTTAACGGATGCGGTGGGGATTTACTTAAAATGGTGCGTCTTCCAATTCCGGCTCCCAATGGGAAACCATCTGCCAACCTTGTAACCAAGAACAGCTACTAATTAGAAGTGCGATCGCGTTCTTTGTTGGTTCCATCACTACTACATCAATTGTTCTGTAGGCTGCTGGAACGTCAAACCCCTCTCTATCTACGTAAGACTCAATACTTGCAAGCTCTACAAAATACCTGTAAGTTACAGATTTTGTTTCTACTGCCTCTGGTGCGGTCAATAACTGTGGCATAATGCAATTAACTCCATCTAATGGGTGGGCGATCGCTTAGTTTTGCTGACGGGGCGATCGCTCTAATAATACTGTCTCTAATTAGTATAGCCTGGTTAACCAGATATTGCAAGAACCTCAAACAAAGTTAATAATTGTTTTGACTTATTTTTCGTTTACCTCCCTTTGTAACTAATAAAGGAAGTTGCCAGTTTAGTTTTAGTGCTGGTAAACTAGGACTGGAGGGAAAACTATGGCAAAATTTAAACCAGACGGTGCTAAGGCGTTATCAAGAAAAGTAGTAGGGGTAAAACTGCCCTTGGAGTTGGAAAGCAAACTACGGTCAGCGCATGGCAGCGAATTGAGTAATTGGATAAGAGAAGCGATCGCAGAGAAGCTAGAACGCGAACAGCAATCTGCATAAAAATGTCCACCAATTTGCGTTTTGGTGGACATTTGCCAAAACCTATTAAGTGCGGGTATCTTAGGGAAAGATCGCGCCTTTCTTTGATATGCCGCTCAAGCTTTCTATTGGCTCCCTATCCGTCACCTTTGACAAATTCACCAATACCGATTACCCGCGAATAAGAGTCAACCCAGCAACGGTAGAATATAGTGCAGCCGGAACAGTGGCGCTGGGCGGTGCTTACCATGAGCAAAAGCACCTATGGTCGTTTAATTGCCATTGCGATCGCACCCAACGCAACTTAATAGAAGCGATCGCAGCCGAATTTGACTATCGCCGCCGCAACTTGTTGGACGCAGATATTCTGCTTGAGGACACTACTTCTTTATTGGTAGAAAGAGCGCCCATTACGCGAGCCATAGTAGAGAACACTGCAACCGATAGCATTGCTGAGGGGTACCTATGCTACTATGCAAAGTTTAAAACTGCAATTACGGACGGTCCCAAATTTGTAGAGCAGGGGCGACTTGATGTGTTGAGTTTGACACTAGCAGAAACAATTAAGGTGCTTGCGTAGTGGCAATCAACATCAGCACGAGGAACTACCAATTTCTAGTCAATGGAAAGGATTACACCCCTGCCTTAGTCGAATCGACCAACTGGGCAACAAACAGCATCGACCAAACAGGACTTGTAAAAACTACCGCATCTTTCACCCTCGCTCAAGTTCGTGACTTACCTGGCTCCTTAGACGATCGCCTCAGCCCCGACTGGAATATTGGGCAAAGCGTAAGAATCCAAGTAGCAGATAGTACAGGTGTATTACGCCCACACCCCTGCGGAGCATTGCGGATACTTAGTTCGTCGTGGGACTACGAGACTCGAAGAACCCAAGTAAATTGCGGCTGCTTAATATCTCTGCTATCGTTCAAAGCCCCGACCAATCCCAAGAAACTAGACTTAGAACAAGCGCGCATTACTGACCGCAGCGCGATCGCACAAGAGCTATTACGGTTAGCGGGCATAACTGCGATCGCTGGATTAAATAGCCTACCTTACCCTCTATACTACCCCTTCGATATCTCCGGCAGCTATCTAGAATGCTGCGGTCGGGTACTGTACGCTTGCCTGCGGTTTGGTCGGATAGACGCAAATGAAGTGTTTAGAGTAGAGCCAATCACCCTAAATAATTCTGTATCCTTGCAGTGGCAAATTGGAGGAGATGCGGGTCAAGAACTTTGGTATCGCCGTCTAAGTAATGCTGAATCGCCCAGGGAAGTAATCGAGGTGAGGGGAAGTAGGCAAGTTGGTGAAACCCCTAAGTATCCAATTAGGACTTTTTCTGAGCGCTACGGCGACCCTAAAGTTATAGATCCAGCCTTACTAGGTAGTGGTGTTACTATTTTCGAGCAGCAAAGTGTTATTGAAAACTATACAGAAGGAACGGGAACGCTACTGCGAACAACTAGAAAACTAGAACCAATTGGGTTAATCTTGCCTAACACGCAATCAGTTTTCAAAACGTCGTTGATTGAGTCTTTCTATGAAGTATTAACTTACAAATACGAAACGAATGAGGAGGGTAAGCTAACTAAAGTTTATGGCGACGTTTACCGCGTCAGGGGCGAAGTTCTCAAAGAGTATTACGAGTATTTAGACTCAATTGGAAACACTGGTTACAGTAATTCAGGAATATTCCTTGCTGAAACTTACACTATAGATTACTTCTACGACACAAAGGATAGAGTAAGTAAGATTTATACGACTAGATATAGAAGCAAAGGCGAACTGCTATCAGGATTAGATACCGATTGGAGTTATGCCCTAGGGGTAACACCTGATGGATTGGTACTAGCAGAAACTAGCACCGAATCTTGGAAACGAAAACCTAATAACTTTTGGGAACACCGCATCAGCAATTACAAAACAGCAGGGGTAGTAAATCCAAGCTTTTTCAGTAGTCAAGTAAAACCGGAGGATATGACTGATGAATTGTTTGAGGATAACCAGAGAAGTCAACAATTAAGCCTTATTCCTGACAACAACGCCTCACTATTCGAGCGCTCTAATTCTGGGCAAACCGTACCGCCCGCCGCCGAGCGCAAGCCGCAGGAAGTAGTAACAAATTCTGAGTCTGTATGTGGCAAAGCTATATTTTCCCTGTACGGTGGCAACCCCTATAAAGAGAAAGAGCGATCGTATTCGGTAGAGTATTTGGGCGATCGCAAACGTGGCATCAATGAAGATACTGGCGAGGGAATAATAGAGGACGAAGAACCGTGTGATAACGAGCAGGCGAAGGCGATCGCATCCCTTGAAGGAGCGTTGCTTGCTGGCAGGTTTAAAGGGCAAGA
>NZ_JBOFLP010000329.1:0-13651 GCF_051657925.1 Chroococcidiopsis sp. | reverse complement strand
GTTGACAGTTGTTGGTTAACTGGTCACTGGTTACTGCTCACCGATCGCTGCTCACTGACAACTAGTCGCTGTCTCCTCACTCCTTCGATAGACTAGATCTTATGAAATCTGGGATTCTACCTTTACCTACTGAGGTCGTACATCTAATCGCTGCTGGAGAGGTCATCGATTCTCTAGCTGCTGTCGTGCGGGAACTCGCGGAAAACTCCCTGGATGCTGGAGCAACACGGGTAGTTATTTATCTTTATCCGCAACAGTGGCGCGTTCGCATTGCCGATAATGGCTGTGGCATGGATTTGGAGAATTTACAAGCGTGTGCTACTGCTCATAGCACCAGTAAAATTCGTAGCTGTGAAGATTTGTGGCAAGTTACGAGTTTGGGATTTCGCGGCGAGGCGTTACATAGTTTAGCTCAACTTGCTGAATTAGAAATTTTCAGCCGTGCTGCTGAGGCTGGCGAGGGATGGCGCGTGAGATATAGCGATCGCGGCGAACCAATCAAAACAGAAACAGTGGCGATCGCTCCTGGTACAGTCGTCACCGTCTCCAATTTATTCGCAACTTGGGCAGAACGCCGTCAGGGAATGCCTTCTCTCAGTCAACAAATGAGAGCGATCCAAAATACAATTCAGCAAATTGCCCTGTGTCATCCTCACGTCACCTGGCAAGTCTGGCAAGACGATCGCGAATGGTTTACTCTCTCCCCAGGGGCTACTACCCAGCATCTAATACCACAAATTCTACGCCAAGTTAGTTTGAGCGACTTACAGTATCTTAAGGTTGAAGTGGCAACTCCTTTTGAGGGAGCAGGGAGCAGGGAGCAGGGAGCAGGGAGCGTACGAGCAGGGGAAGAGAGCAGAGGAGCAGAGGAGACTAGGGGGAATTTAATTCCGAATTCCGTAGCTTGCTTAAGCGAAGGGGTATTCCGAATTCCAAATTCTCACCATTCATCTCTTCAATTGGTTCTGGGTTTGCCCGATCGCTGTCATCGTCATCGTCCAGACTGGGTGAGGGTGGCGATGAATGGTAGGATGGTCAAGTTTGCAGAATTAGAACAAACAATCCTTTCAGCGATGGCACGGACGTTACCCCGCGATCGCTATCCGGTTTGTTTTCTCCACCTGCGAGTTGCGCCGTGGCAGATCGATTGGAACCGCCAGCCAGCGAAAACCGAAATTTACCTACATCATCTGAGTCATTGGCAAGAACACGCAGCAGGCGCTATAGAACAAATACTGCGGCTCAATAGTAACAGCGTGTCGGACTCGGCTCATAATACACGAGTTACTCAACTCATTAAAGTTGCGGAAGAAAAAGGCGTATATAGTACGAGTCGGGAAATCGCGGAAAACGGGAGTCGGGAGTCGGGAGTCGGGAGTCGGGAGTCGGAAAATTTGGAGGAACCCACCACTCACCACGCACCACTCACCATGCACCACTTCCTCAAAGCGATCGCCCAGGTACACAATATGTATATTTTGGTAGAACATCCTGGTGGTATGTGGTTGGTGGAACAGCACATCGCCCACGAACGAGTATTGTACGAGCAACTGTGCGATCGCTGGCAACTCGTCCCCCTAGAACCGCCAGTGATTCTGAATCATCTGTCACTGGCTCAAATAGCTCAGTTGCAACGTTTAAATTTAGAAGTCGAACCGTTTGGCGATCGCTTGTGGGCAGTCCGCAGCGCCCCGGCAATGCTCGTACAGCGCGATGACTGTGCCGATGCCCTGGTAGAACTAAGTTTAGGTGGCGACTTACAAGCGGCTCAAGTAGCGACTGCTTGTCGCTGTGCCATCCGCAATGGTACGCCTTTGAGTTTAGAAGAAATGCAAACGCTACTCAACCAGTGGCAGCGTACCCGCAACCCCCGTACCTGTCCCCACGGTCGCCCAATTTATTTATCGTTAGAAGAATCGGCTTTATCGCGTTTTTTCCGCCGTCATTGGGTTATCGGCAAGAGTCACGGAATTTAAGCGAAGCTATGAACTAGAGAACACCCATATTTCACGCTTGCTGCTGTCGTTTTAATTCTTGAATCAGAGTTTGATATCGCTTGCTTGCTTCTTTGGCTTGAAGCATTAAAACTCTACCTTGTTCGCGATCGAGTTTGCCAACTTCTACAGCTTGACGGCTCAACTGGGCTGCTTGTTTACCAAGTTCTTTGATTCGAGTTTTTAACTGTTCGGCTGTTTTCATTCTCCCTCCAGTTCCGAAATCAATATGTCCAAATTTTCTGCCTCTTCATAAAGTTTATCCGCTCTACTGGCGAGTAAACTGGCATCGTCAAAGTCATTATTTTCTAACGCTGCTTCCGCTGCTGCGTACAACACAGATGCTAGCTGTTGTAGCTGCGTATATGCTTGCAACAAAACGACAATTGTGCTTGGCTTCATTTTTTCACACAAGGTCGAACGGAGATGAATACTTAACCATACCGCTAATTCCAGTTAATGCCTCAGGTATGAGTTCCAGTACCATAAATGCTTCATCTGGAACTGAAAAAGGCGATCGCAATCCTTTATCGATCGCAGGCACAAAACCAAAGCGACTGTAGAAGTTTGGATGACCCAGAACTATAACAATTTTGTATCCTAAAACCTGACACTGTTTCAATCCTGCTCTCACAAGTTGAGAACCGATCCCTTGATTTTGAAACTGAGGCAGAACCGCTAATGGAGCCAAAGCCAATGCTGTAACCTCACCTTGAGGACTGGCGATCGCAATTTCGCTAAATAAAATATGTCCGACGAGGCGATCGCTGTCAATTGCTACCAAAGATAGAGCAGAGTTAAAATTGGGTAAATTGCGAATACTTTCGACTAATTTCGCTTCATTCTCTTGACCAAACGCAAGTTTATTTACCTCGAAAATATTAGTATAGTCTTCAATCGTTTCCGGACTAATTATTATCATAAGTTCTATTTAAACAACACATAATGTAAATCGATTAGCTTGCATTCTCCTGCCAAATTGCAAAAACACTAATTACCCTTTGCGCCTTTGCGCGACATAATTCTTCCAATTCCAAACTACAAATAGTTCTATTGTGTCCTTAGAATAGAAATAAAACCTTTAACTTTACAATTATGTCTGAAGCCATCCCCAACTCCATGACTGATGTAGCCGAACTCCTCAACCAATATGCGGCTGGAAAACGAGACTTTACAAGCATAGAACTCGGTGCAGTCGATCTTAAAGCTACCGATTTGAAGGGTGCAGACTTAAGTTATGCCGAACTAAGTGGCGCTGATTTAAGTGGCGCGAACTTGAGAGGAGTAGACCTAAGCTATGCTAACCTCAATGAAACTAACCTCAATGGAGCCAATTTGCGCGGAGCAATTCTGATTGGTACAGATTTACGTCACGCCAAACTAGAAACAGCGGACTTACGCGAAGCAGATTACGACCCCGATACCACTCACTTTCCCCCAGGATTTGACCCCATACAAGCAGGAATGCGATCGGATCGCTCCAGCTAATATTCATCAGTAATGAAAGCAATTTAGGATGGGATGATGACACAATCCGACCTCTGATTAATTACCAATCATCAAGGAAATCATCATGGATCTACAAGGTAAAAAGAGAATCGAAGCTGTTTTAGCGATCGCGGGTTATGCTGCTAGTGGCGGTGCTGTATCGGCTCTCCCTTCTCCAGGCGCAGAAATGCCAAAACAGTTTGTCTTAACTGCTGCTGATATCGGCATGTACACCTTAATTTGGAAAATCTATTTTGAGGAAGATCTATCGCAGAAAAATCTATTAGAAATTTTGGCTGAGTTAGGTATAGTTACTATTGGCGCGGTGGGAACAGCCTATGTTGTTGCTAAAGTTAGTACGGCGATTTTAAACGAAATTAACGATTGGCTAGGACCCGTGGGATGGGGTGTCAAAGCTGCGATCGCAGGTTCTCTATCGAGTTTATTTGGATTGGGTTGGATGCTCTATTGCGATCGTCTATACTCACAAAAAGAAGTAGCTTTTTAGGCGTTGATTTTCAAATTTTACAACTAGGAATTTTTGACTGCTTTAACAGTCACTTTCTTGCGAAGTTTAGGGCTTTTATCTCGCTCTCGCAACCATTGCAAAGAAACAATATTTAACAATAACCCATTCACAAATAACAAGACGATCGAAACAATTTGATGCCAAACGATCGGTTGCACCGATAGATCGAAGACAATGTGAATAAAATTTATGACAGTGAACAGAACTGTCACGCAAAAATGTATGAGTCTATATCGTCTCGAATTATTAAATGCAGTCACTACAATTGCGATCGCTGGTAAGACAAACATGCCTAACATTAACCATGACTCGAATGCAGGCATTTTTCCCTGAGTATTAGGCATCACTACATTTTCACCATAAAGCAGCGGCATTAAAGCCAACTGCGTGTGAAAAACTGTTCCGAATAGAAATACTATCCAAAGAGCAATTATTTTTCCTTGCTTACTGATGCTCATATATCGGGTTTAGGGGTTAGAGTTTAGGACAGTGACCAGTTCAACAACGACTAGCGATCGCAATTAAAAACCTTGGTAACTAGTATCTGATAACTAGTCACTGACAACTGACAACTGGTCACTGTGTCCATTCTCCCTGCTAACAGCTAACAACCCAGGAGAGATAAACTATCTTTTAATCAACAGTTCAGAAGTGTTAGCTCGATTCCAGACCAATTGACCTGTAATCAATTCAACCACATCCATACCATTGCCAATGACACCTGGGACACTGGGATATCCAGCACTAGCACCAACGAAGAAAAGATTTGGCAATTCAGTTGTATATCCTAAACGATTCAAACCGACTTGTTTGGGTATTAACTTCGCACCGTAAATGTTTCCCTGTGGCTGTCCGAGATAGTATTCGCTAGTAGTGGGAGTACCAGAAACTTTCATACGAGTATAAGCATTCACATCAGGAACCAAATCTCGCACGCTTGTCATCATATCTTGATAAAGTTGCCGTTTTTTCGCCTTGTAAGCTTTAAGATCTGTTGAGTGCAACTGTTTAAACGGTTCATAGGGACACACGGTAGCAATTTCTAATACGTGATGTCCTGGCGGAGCCATACCACCTGCTGGAGATTTCATCGTAGGACAAGAGAGAAAAATCCAAGGATGCTGTAAGTCACCCAGCAATTGTTGGCGATAGGCTTGATTTAAATCGCCATTGGGATAATACCAAATATTCCAATTGCCAATCCCATATTTTTCTGGCTCGAAGCGGCTATCTAAACCTAAATAAATATTAAAAGCACTAGCAGAATATTCGTAACCAGTCAGGCGTTGACGCTCCCAGTTACTTAATTCTTCGACAGTTTCCCGCATTAACTGTAAAGTTAACTTGGGGTCTAAGTCGCTGATATAAGCACGAGTAGCCTGATAAGTTCTACCTCCAGCAACGACTTTTTGTACTTGACGGTCTTCAACTTCGATATATTCTACGGGGGTTGAAAATTGCACGACGCTACCACCAGAGGTAATGGCTGCAACAATCTCATCAACCAAGTGTTTGAAGTGGTGCTGAGGGTAATAGGCTCCTTCCGAGTAATCCCATACTAAAGAAGTATGAGTAAACAGCGCAATTTCCTCGGGTGGCAAAGCATAGTCTCCGCTTTGTCCTGCTAATATCGTTTGCAGTTTGGGTGACAAACCGACACGATTGTAGAGATCTTGTAGCGTCCAATTTCGCCTTACAAATAAATTCCAATACTTGGGTAACTTCAGCCAATCTGATAGATGGCGATTGTACCAGCGGACTTCTTGAACTAGGCTGCGAATCTCTTGGTGTATTTGCTTAATTTCGTCACAATAGCGATTAATTGGCGTGGCTTGTTCTGGAAAAGTTGAGAGCAAACGCTGACGTAAGTTCTCCCAACCTAAAGGAATTTTAAAATCAATTTCTGGAGCAATAACGCGATCGATGCAATCGGGATTGAGGGAAACAAAGGGGACATCCCGCTCGATGTAATTCAGAAATTGCGCGATCGCCTGACCCGAGCCACACTGGGAAATATAGTGAACGTCCGCACAAAATCTATATTCCCCAAAATCAAATGTATGACAGCATCCTCCCGCTAAGTAATGCTGCTCCAAAACCACAACTCGATATCCTTGTCGAGTCAAACAAGCGGCAGATGACAGTCCCCCTAGTCCAGCTCCCATAATGACAAAATCGAAGCTTTCCATATCAGACTCTTCCCGGAATATGTCTACTTTTACACTAAGTAGAAAAGTTGAGAATCTTGTGAGTTTGTTTCAACCGAATGAAGTTAGTTGAACAAATATGTACAAAGTTAGAAGTCAAAAGTCAAAATTTGCCTCTTACTATCACCATAACAAATGACAAATGACAAATAACAAATAACTAATTATAAAAAAGTTCCGCACTCACCACCATAGAACGTGCGGAACTATATCAGCGCAAAGGCGTAGCATCTACCAGTCACACTACCGTCATTCACAGATGACTCAGATGACTTGATATTTAATATAGAAATAGAATTTGAGGAACTTGTGAGGAAACAGTTGTCAGTGTAGAGACGTTACATGTAACGTCTGTAGAAAGTTATCTAGTCAGCAGGGTGGGTAATGCCCTCCTCCTCATCCCCTTCTTCCTTCATGATGTTATGAAACCTGATATTGCCCTTCATCTTTGGGATCGACTCTGGCAACAATACCGTGCTAGAGTTAGCTACGCTCAAGTTTACGAACAAATGATTTTACAAGCAGGTGGTACGGTTGCCAACGACCATATTGCTTTTCGTTCGCTGCGGTTAAATATTGATACGCCCGAAGGAAAACAGAATTTAGGCATTGAGTATTTAGCTAGTGTTGCCGAAACTTTAGGATACAAGGCAGCGGGAGAATATATTTTTCCAGCCCAGAATTTATCTGCTCGCCACTATCGACACCCAGAGCAGGAACAGTTCGATCTACCCAAACTATTCATCAGTGAATTGATTGTAGAAGAATTACCAGAGGCGATCGCATCTCCGATCTATCAAACTGTTAGCGATGCCTCTGTAGGCTGGGCAATGCCTACTAATCCAACGAATCCGCTCGACATAGAGCTAATTATAAATCGACTCCAAGGCGTATTCACCCGTCCTTGGTCGCCTCCCAAAAAATCTGTGGTAGAAGCAGTTAATCGAGTTACCCAATATGGAGCTTGGGTATTATTACATGGATATGCAGTCAATCATTTCACTGGCTACGTCAACCGCCAGCACACTCTACAATATCCAGATATAGAGACTACAGCTAACGGCTTAGCTACTTTGGGAGTACCGATGAAAGCCCAAATTGAAGGTAGCTTAGAAGTTGGTTTGCGTCAGACTGCTACTCATGCAGTGAAAGAGATGGTAACAGTCATAGATGATGTGACTGGGAAATTAATTCAAATTCCTTGGACTTATGCTTATTATGAAATTGCCGAACGCTACCCAGTAGAAGCAGCGGGAAAGAAAGTATTATTCGATGCATTCTTAGGACAAAATGCCCAACATTTGTTTGAAATGACGAGGAAACAATCTTAAGCCATTTGATATTTTATTCATCTAGATATAACTTTAAATAGCTCAAGATCAATTTCTTTGTCTCGCCTACAACCTTGGTGCGAAATGCCTCATTTCGATGCAAAGATAACCACTGTAAAGTTCCTACCACTTCTACAGAAATAGTGGCAATTAACTCGCACTGCGCCGGATTCAAACTTGGTTTTCTCCGCGCTAGAAATTTTTGCAACTCAGCGGTAAGGGGTATTTCCATCTCTTCATACATCGAAAGTGGAACTTCTGGCATTGCTTTCAATAACTGCTCGAAGACAATTCGATAACCAGGATTGTTAGTATAAAAGCGATCGTATGTGTCGAGAACTCTTTCTACATATACAGATAATGGTAGTGCGATCGCCTCTTCTGTATGCAAGTCGGCAAATATCTGTCGTTCCTGTTCTATGTATTTTGCTGCTAATGCTTTCAAAATTGCAGCTTTGTCGGGAAAGAACTGATACAGCGAACCTACAGGAATTTCAGCACGGGAAGCGATCGCTCTTGTAGTTGTCTCCTGATACCCTGTTTCAATAAACATCTGCTCTGCTACATGCAATATGCGATCGACTCGCTCTTGACTCCGTGCCTGCTGGGGTTTTCGCCGCATTTGAGCATTTTTTTGAGAATTCGTTGCCATCTATACTTGACAAAACATGAACGATGTTCGTATTTTATGAATATGAACAATATTCATATTCTATCGTAGAGGCGTTACAGCTAACGTCTCCACAAGGAGATACAACTATGCAATCCCTCAGTTGTCAAGCCTGGAAAAACATTTCGCATCACCTTCGATTTCTCAAGGCAATGAAAGCCTTCTTTTTCCTACTTTTCGAGCCAGAAAATTTAGATACTGTTGATGAATTAAGCCACTGCTTGATACACAGTCGTGCTTTTGAGTTAGCAGCAGAGGCAATGAAGGCAAATCCAGAAGTAGCGGCAATGTTAAAAGAACGCTATATTGCTCCAACACACGATCTTGACGCGCTATTGCAATATCCTCAAGATTCTCTTGGCTATGCTTACGCTTCTAGTTTGAAACAACAAGGATTCGATCGCATCGATCCCGAAATACAAATAGATGCCGATACCAGCTACATCGAATATCGTTGGCAGCAAACTCACGATATTTGGCATGTTATTACAGGTTTTGGTACGTCAGAAATTGCTGAAATTGGTTTGCAAGCATTCTACTTGGCACAATTTCGGTTGCCTTTGGCTGGTATGTTGATTGCCAATGCTTTAGTTAGTACCACGCTGATGCATCCAGAGGAACTACCCCAACTACTCCAAGCCATCGCTCAAGGTTGGAAAATGGGTATGTCTGCAAAACCCTTTATTGCTCAAAAATGGGAAGAGGCTTGGGAAAAACCTGTATCGCAGTGGCGACGGGAATTAAACGTACAGGCGATCGCTTTTGCAGCACATTTTTCATAACGAACGTTCGATATTATATGAGGGTGATACCAAGTTGCGTTCAAAGTAAGATTTTGTGTCACGCAAAGACGCAAAGACAAGAAGAAGATCGCGCTTGGGTGTTCTGTCTGCGATCGCCACTTGGTGTAAGTATGCCAAGATCGTACTCCGATTTTAAGCTTCGCGCAGGCACATTATAGTTTTCGACTTCTGACTTTTGACTTTTGACTTTTGACTTTTGACTTTTGACTTTTGACTTTTGACTTTTGCCTTCTCAATCACACCAATGTCAAACCAATGTCTCCTCTGGTTCCGACTGTTGAGAAAAACCTATCCCTGGCTACCTCTAGCTGCTACAGTTTGGCGAATTGCCTTTAAGAGTAGCCAAAGACAGCGAGAACAAATACGTTTTTGGATGTTAGTTGTCAAGATTGATTTTGCCAATTTAATCGCACTAGCGATCGATCTTTGCCAACCAGAATATTGGGCTTAACATCATTGAGAGCATTGAATTTACGCCGTAAGAGAGATATTTTAGCTCGGAAGTCAAACTCTATCTTTTAGATACTTTAAATTATCGGCGAGCGTGAAATCATTGCAGTAGAGGTGAAAAACTAAATTGTAGAGATTTTAGCCATGACAGAAGCAAAACGGCGGCTCGGATTTGAACAAGAGTTTTTCCTCGTCGATCGAACTGGAGCAATTTCTCATCGTGCTGATGAGTTTTTATCGCGCTGTCAAGCGATCGCAACTGAAAAAGGCAGCAATCCAAATTGTTTTGCACCTGAATGGGTTAAGCATATTGTTGAAATTAATACAAACCCGGTCAATTCAGTTACTGAACTCGCTCAAGAGTATTTAAGTAATCTGCAAATAGCAATCCAGGCGGGGCAAGAATTGGATTTGAGACTCTATCCCTTGTCTACTTATCCCTTGCATGTCATGCCGATAATTCGTAATAAGCTATGGTATCACGTTCAACTGCGTACCGTAGGTTACGATCGCTTCTTACACGCAGGCAGGTGTACGGGTACCCACATACATTTAGAAGTCTCACCAGGGGCGATCGATCCGCGTATAGGGATATCTTATAACGCTACTCCAGCAGCCAAAGCAGAAATCCTCAATCTCTTCAATCTAGCTACAGCTTTAGATGCTGCACTCATCGCACTTTCTCGCGCTTGTCCGTTTTACGAAGGAAGGGGAATGAATGTTTCAGCGCATACCGTACATTACCGAGGACGAGATATTTTCGGCTGGGAAGGAGTTTACACCCATCTACAAGCAGTGGGAGGACTTCAGCCTTACGTTCACAACATTGAAGAATTAGTCGAGTTACAGTTTTCACGCTATCATGCTTGGTTATCAGCAATGGATCGTGCTGGGGTAGAACGCCACCTGTTTTTTGAGGCGGGAGGTAGTTTGTTAAAAACAGCATGGAACCGCGTCCGACTTAATAGTATTGGCACGATCGAATTACGCGGTACAGATAGTAACTATCCCGATCGCATATTGGCGATCGCAACTTTAGTGAGTAACGCTGGTGCGAGAGTCAGACGCGAGAATTTAACCGTTAGACCAAAAGCAGGCGTTAAGACTTTTCAATTGAATGGCGATCGGTTAGACGTACCAGAATTTGAATATTTAGATAACGACTTGCTCTATGCAGCCGTAACCGAAGGAGTGAAAAATCGGGAAGTTAAGGATTATCTCGACTCCATATTTGAATTTGCGACTCAAGACGGTGAAGGAATAAATTTTTTGACGAAGATGCGTTCCGATCTTGGTGAATATCAAACTACAGAAGCAGAACTTTTGCAAGAATTCCAACCCCCTACAGGCGAAATTTCTCCAGATGAAGGATTGAGACTTGTACGTCAGTCGTGCGACAAGTTAGAGCAACAAGTTTTTAGTGTTATTGGTCATTAGTCATTGGTAATTGGTGCGTGGTGCGTGAAAAGAGTTAAATTCATCCCTGCTCGTGCGCTCTCTGCTCCCTGTTAACTAGTCACTGGTCACTGGTCACTGATAACTGAATTTAACCGCAGATGATTTAACACACCGCAACACGTCTAAAAAAGTAAATACCGCTGGAGTTAGCAGCGTATTTGCTAGCACAGCTACTCCAATGACTCTTTCTAATGGTACTGGCAAACTACATGCATGTACGGCTGATGGGATTGGTTCTGCTGCTAGCCGTGGCATAATTGTTGCGCCTAAACCTTGTAATACCATGCTGACAACAGTAGAGTCTTCATTAACTTGATAAGCAACTTTATCATCTATACGAATACCTGCACTTAGCAGGTGGTTGCGGAGCGTGGTAAAACACGCATTATTGGTACTAGGAACAATTAAAGGATAAGCAAATAATTCTTCCCAAGTACACTGATTCTGCCACAAATTAGCAGATGGTGGTAGTAGAGCGACATATTCATCCCGCAAAATTTCCCAACTCTCAAAATCTGGACTAGTAGGGAGGTGGGTAAAGCCTACATCAGCTTGACCTTCCCGCAAAGCTTTTTCTACATCCAAATGGTCGAAATGTTCTAAGATATCGATCGCAATTCCTGGGTTGCGGCGGCGAAATTGGGCGATCGCAGACGGTAAGATATGGGTGGCTGCACTCCGTATACAAGCAACTCTAACGCTGCCACTCTGCAAGCTTTTTTCTGATTTGGCTGCTGCAACCATCTCTTCTAACAGCTGCAAGATTTGCCGAGCGTATTCAATTACCTGTTCCCCTACGGGAGTGGGAACTGCGCCTTGCCGACCGCGAGAGAATAATAAGATTCCTAATTCATCTTCTAATGATGCGATCGCGTGGCTGACTGCTGATTGAGACAAGTCCAAGCGTAAAGCGGCTTCACTAAAATTACCATATTCGGCTACTGCCAACAATGCTCGCAGTTGGGAGAGTTTGATCTGACTATTGCTAAGCTCAAGCATGGCTCCAATAATAAACGATTTGAGAATGTGGCTCTAACATAAGATCTTTCAATAAGCCTGAGCGACTATAAGTCGCAGCTACACAAATCAAGTCCGCCTGCACGGACTTAGGGAAGATCGTGTATTTCAACCTATGTAGGTAGGTTTTGTCCATGTAGTCGCGATTTCTAATCGCCATCTGCAAGATATAAGTTTAAGCTACTACCCATTCATAACTTACCTTATTTTCGAGCTATCGATTTTATTCATACAACTATGCATAGATTGCTTTGTCATCAGAATTAGCAGTTGTTAGATTAGATTTGTGCCGCGAAGCAAAGACTTATTTTTAATTTCAATTACCTCGAACTATGAAACCTAATTGCGATTACTTAATTCCGCCTGTAAATGAAACAATTGACCGCAAATCCCAAGCTAAATTTATTGTTGCAAAGCCAAGGGACTATGCCAAAATTACCAGAGTTTTGCAGCGATTATTTGCTTTGTTATTTCAAAGCAACGAATTACAAGTCAAACAACGTCGCGATCGCCAAGGCAATACGTGGTGGCAAGCATTCGATCCAACAACAAATCAGTCTACAAGTTTTGGTTCTGAAGCCGAAATGCGTTCTTGGATCGAGCAAAGATATTACCGCTAATTTTGTCGAAACTGTAATTAAGCTAGGAGAAAAACATGAAAAACACTTCTTATCAACACACCGATCGCGTACCTGTTAACTACAAACAGCAAGCCTACAATATTGCTAAAAAAAGCTATCGTTCCGTACGGCATCTCATTATCGAATTCTGGAAATTCAGCAACTCTTATGCAGAATATAAAGCCCGAATGAGAGGACAATAAAAGCGCGATCGCACTAAAAATAGATTTCATAACCCCCTTTTAAGCTTTTTCAAAGGGGGTTATCAATTTTTACCTTCTGACCGAAGAAGCAGAAATAAAAAAGCTTAAATTTAACTCTTGAAAAATTATAAAGCCCGACCGTATGATGAATTGCCTCAACTAAAATCATTGGGAGATTTCCGTACTACAACAGCATCTTGTAGATTACACTTAAGAATAGACCTAACGAAGTTGGTAACTTATCTGTATCTATGGTACTTAACACCTCTAAATTTCAGCAGGCGATCGAAACGGTAGAAGCTTTATCAATCGACGAGCAAGCAGTGTTGCTAGAAATTCTACACAAAAGACTTTTACAACAACAGCATGAGCAACTGTTACAGAAAACCATAGCAGCAGAACAAGATGACGCTCAGGAGAATGTAAAGCATGATTCAGCCGGAGACTTTTTAGTAGAAGTGGACAATTTTTTACTGAAGATTGCACCTAGAAGTAAATCCAAAAAGGCTGAATCTACTTTCTGAATCTATCGCTTTAACGCTAAAGTCAATCCATCAGCAATTGGTACTAAACTTAAGGCTACCCTTTCATCATGATGTAATTTCTCATTGAGCGCCCGAATTGCTTGAGTACTTCGATTTTGAACTTGAAAATCAGCAACATCTCCACCCCAAAGAACGTTATCAATTGCGATTAAACCACCAGGACGCACTAACTGAAGCGATCGCTCGTAATAGCAGTCATAGTTTTCTTTATCTGCATCGATAAAAGCAAAATCAAAAGATTCCGATTGTCCTGATGCCAATAATCGATCTAGTGTTTCTAGTGCTGGTGCTAAGTGCAAATCTATTTTGTTAACGACTCCAGCCTGCTGCCAATAA
>NZ_JBOFLP010000328.1:0-23113 GCF_051657925.1 Chroococcidiopsis sp. | reverse complement strand
TTCGTGTTTAGCGTTGCTTATTGAGAATGGGTTCGGTTCAACTGCAAAGGATAGAAACGACAAAACCCTCTGCTAGAGAGGGTTTCGAGGAATGGACGTAACTGGATTCGAACCAGTGACCTCTACGATGTCAACGTAGCGCTCTAACCAACTGAGCTATACGTCCGTGGATTAATCAACATAGCACAGACAAAGGTAGAGATGCAATCACTCGACCAAAAGATACTGCCATAAACGTAGGTGTCGCTAAACGTTTGTTGACAATTGAGGCAACGGTATCGTTGGCAACATGAACTAGTTTGACCGTGTTTATGGGTTTTACCGTGACTGCATAGTGGGCAACGCATGGCTTTTTGGAGTTAACGGCAAAACTTTCTTGCCCACAATTATGGCAGTTACCGCGATCGCGCTGGCGTTTACGATGCTTTCCCCCGATCGCGCTGGTGACTACGGTTTGCTGGAACAATGGGGCTGGATCTACGCCGGCGGTGCTAACGGGGTGCGAGAGGTGCTTTCATCTGAACTCAGAACGACAGTTAACTCCTACACTTTCCTGAACTTTTTGGGATTGACAAAGCGTGAGATTACTTCTGAATTGACAAGTTTTTAGTATGAGTCGAGAATAAGCCGAAAGTAAAGATGTAGGAAGTCATACTCGCTCGCCTATATTTCTATTAGTAGCGATCGGAGTGCAAGTTTAGCCATTATGGTTTGAACTCTTTCTGGACTAGCCGCCTACGAAGATGAAGATAATTACCAAGACTTTTCCTCCCACTCATTGACCCGAATCGAGTTACCCTTACAGAAAATCCGAATGAGAATATCTTAAGAATTTATGTAAATTTTGTCCGGCTCTGTCAAGATTATCGGAGTAGTAAATTGCTGCTATGCTTAACTAGATTTTTCCATCATAATCGTTTGGCAATACCTTAATATGTGAATTGTAAAGGGGAAAACTAATATTAGCTGATACTTGTGATATTTTTTGTCTGATTGCTTGATTTTGACTTTCTGCCAAATACTAATTTTAGGTGTGAGCAAATTGCTGATGCGCGAGCAAAATCTGCTGCTAATAACTCGACTAAAAAGCTGTAGCTACTACTATATTGGCGTACTCAAAAAGTATTTATCCAGAACTCCTCAATGGTTATTTATGTATGTATTTGGTCGCTTTAGCTCGATCCAAATCATGATGCTAAATTACTATCAGCGCCAACGAACCGCTAAAATCCACGAGGAAAAGGATTCGGTGTTTAGTCACCTTAATACTGATGAAGTCGTTGAATCTTTAATCGCTGACGGATTGTACTTGGGGATTCATCTACCAGATAGTTGGGTGAAAGAAATTCGTGAGTTTGCGGAGCGTAATAATTGCTACGGAGACGGAAATTTACGCTTGAGTTTTGCTTATCAAGAAAGGCTAGCGGCGCAGAGTTCATACGGTCAATCTTTTCGACTAGGGAAATATTACAATGCCAGCTTGCTATGTCCAGCAATTGAGAAACTGGCTCGCGACCCAAAGCTATTAAATATTGCTGCGAAATATTTAAAAGTAGAATCGGTTCATGCTGGTAGTTGGCTGTGGTGGAGTTTTCCCCCAACAGTAGCAATTTATGACTCTACTGCTGCGATTGGGCAAGTCTTTCATCACGACCTTGAAGATTACCGTTGTCTTAGATTTTACTTCTACTTAAGTGACACTAACTTAGCTAATGGACCGCATGTATGTATTCGTGGCAGTCATCGTCAGAAAAAACTTGCCTATCTTCTCAGCTTATGGCGGTTGCGTTCCGAGCAAGATGTGATTGATTACTACGGTACTTCTAGGATTGTGACAATTTGTGGTCCGGCGGGGTTTGGCTTTGTGGAAGATCCATTTTGCGTTCACAAAGGATTGCCACCAACGAAGGGAGATCGACTGATTTTAGCGATACATTTCTCTATCAACGACTACGGGGTGTTAGGCGATCGGGATGACTCTTTGTTGTTGAACTCTGGCCAGCTGACTTCAAAGTAGTCTTTACTTTTATGTTGTTTCTGTTGACATTCTGCGATCGCTGCATTTCAGTAGACAAGTTAGTACGTCTAGGGACAAGGGGATTTATCGCCAGCCCATACTTAACTTAATGTCTAGAACGAAGATATAAAAGATACATTAGATCGGGACTATTTGAATACAGAATTCATTGCTGGCAATTCTTCCGACTTAAACTTTCCTGCTGCTCAATTATTTATCCGACTATCTATATTAGAAAGATTAGAAAGGGATAAGTGACTGGAGTTGCAAAAGGAGATACTTTAGAAGTAAGTCAAAATTCTTGCTCAAATTTTTGGAGTTACTGCCTACTCTGCTTCTACACCAGTAGTTATTCTGTCTTCGATAATTTTTAGCAATACAATCCTTTCGTTTCACTATAACTGCTCGCTGTCACTGTATTACTCTGAAAATCTGTGTTTAAGTATCTTCCGCCTCTCAACGAGCATAACCTTCCTTATCCCGATACCATTCACCCAATCGTGGTGCATTTCGCGATCGCTATGGTGCTGTTTGCAGTATTTTGCGATCTCCTTGGGTATTTTACCAAAAATTCCAAATTGTATGAAGTCAGTTGGTGGAATCTGACCTTCGCAACAGTTTCGATCTTCATTGCAATTATTTTTGGACAGATTGAGGCAGGTCTGGCAGAACCTTACGCTGCATCTGTTTCAACGCTGAATGCTCATACAATTTTGGGCTGGTCGCTCTCAGGAATTCTAGCAGTCGTCACCGCATGGCGCTACGTGATCCGGTTGCAGGAAAGACCGCAGCTACCCCTTCCTTATCTCGCAGCGAGCGTGCTGCTAGTTGGGCTAGTTTGTATTCAGACATACCTGGGCAGCTTACTCGTGTGGGTCTATGGCTTGCATACGATTCCTGTCGTAGAGGCAATCAGAGGAGGTATATTATGAATCCAGATTTGCTGGAACAGTGGGGTAGTTTGGGAGTTAATGGGTTGCCCTACCAAATTCCCATCCATCCCAACCTAGTGCATCTAACGCTAGGGTTATTTATTGTAGCGATCGCCTTTGACATTGTAGGGGTGCTGTTTCCCGTCGAGAAAGCAGTTTTTAAGTTTCTGGCAATTCCCGTTACCCGCTCGGCGCTGTTTGATGTCGGTTGGTATAACCTGTTGGCATCGGCGATTGTGACCTTTTTTACGGTGATGGCGGGTGTGTTTGAAGTTTCTTTAGCGGTACCGTTAGCGGATGTCACCAGTGCCTGGGGGCTTCATCCCTTGGAAACGATGATTCTACACGGTGTAGGGGGGGTGATGATTTTGACCTTAATCGTGGGAATGACCGTTTGGCGCGGCTTTCAACGCTATCAGTGGCGCAAAGACATGGCAAGACAGGTACAGTGGAGTTATCTCGCTGCTGGTTTATTTGTTTTTGCTCTGATGTTTGTACAGGGAACGTTGGGCGCACATCTGGGTGCTGAATTTGGCATTCACGTCACAGCGGATCAAATACTACGCTTAGGCGAAAATCCCAATCTATTATAGTTCGGATCGGTTAGTTTCTTATTTATTTGGCGATCGCTGTCATGATGAAACTCCGTGCAATTCTAATAATGACGGTCTATGCCATCCTGGTCGCTATGACAAGCTTATGGATGGCGAAGCAATCCTATTCTTGGTTTCCACCAGAAGCAGCAGCAGAAGCAAAGTTGCTAGACGATCTATTCAGTCTCTTCACTGGGTTAGGCACATTCATTTACTTAGGTGTGATCGGACCTTTCTTTTACTCGTTGGTCTTTCATCGAGCCAGTAAGTATGACATGAGCGATGGTCCCCCGATTGAAGGCAACACCTGGCTGGAAATCGTCTGGACGGCAGTACCATTAGTTTTGGTGTTAACGCTTTCCTTTGTGAGCTATCGGACTTACGAAAAAATGGCGGTGCGGGGTCCGATAGAACTGGTACACTTGCATATGCCTCAGATGATGCAGCCTGCTTACGCCGAACCCTTTGACAGCACGCCTCAGCAGGAAATTCAGAATGCAGTAGAAACCGCTCCCATCGAGCAAATTGACGTGACCGCTAAGCAATGGGCATGGGTTTTCCATTATCCAGAACGGGATATCACCAGCACTGAGTTACATTTACCAGTCGATCGCCGCGTGCGGTTTACGTTGCGATCGCAGGATGTGTTACACGGCTTTTACATTCCGGCATTTCGCCTGAAGCAAGATGTCGTTCCTAACCACGAAATCGATTTTGAACTGACTCCTGTGAAAACTGGAACCTATCGCCTGCGCGATTCGATGTTTAGCGGTACTTACTTTGCGGCAAATCAAGCAGATGTCGTCGTTCAGCCATTCAACGAATATCAACAATGGCTTGCCGATGCTGCTGCTGGGTCGCCCACCCCTGCCTTCAATCAGGCTGCTTTTGAGTACAACCGAGCCAACGATCGCTCTGGGACAACGAAAGACAAGGTAGCCGTTCGCGGTTGGGACACTATCCCACCTGCATCGCCACCTGTAGTAAATTATGCCCCTAAGCACGAACCTAATAGTCCGCCTGCGTGATGTGGCTTGTCATAAAAGCGATTGCTCAAGGATTAAGCTATTTTGACTTTTGACTTTTAACTTTTGACTTGCTTGGTAACTTATGACAAACATCTCGATCGAGGCTCCAGAAGTCGTTCGCGGACAGCCATACCCAGGTGCGCCCGACAACTGGAAGCGATTCTTCACCTTCAGCACCGATCACAAAGTTATCGGCATTCAATACATCGTCACATCGTTCTGCTTTTTCCTGATTGGTGGCACGTTGTCGATGATTATGCGGGGCGAACTGATTACCCCCGATGCCGATCTGGTCGATCGCACTGTTTATAACGCGCTATTCACAATGCATGGCTCGATCATGCTGTTTATGTGGACATTCCCCGTTTTAGTGGGATTGGGAAATTATCTCGTGCCGCTGATGATTGGAGCGCGAGATATGGCATTTCCTCGGCTCAATGCGGTTTCGTTTTGGATGGTTCCTGTAGTAGGCATTCTGATGCTAGCCAGTTTCCTAGTACCAGGAGGTCCATCGCAGTCAGGATGGTGGGCATATCCGCCTGTGAGTTTGCAAAACCCGACTGGCAATCTGCTGAACGGACAGGTGTTATGGATTTTGGCAGTGGCAATTTCGGGGGTATCTTCCATCATGGGCGGGGTGAATTTCGTCACTACCATCTTCAAAATGCGTGCGCCAGGAATGACTTGGTTTAGAACGCCCGCCTTTGTCTGGTCGGTACTAGCGGCGCAATTAATTCAACTGTATGGACTACCTGCGCTGACTGGAGGGGCAATCATGTTGTTGCTCGATCTCACGATCGGCACTAGTTTTTTTGCTCCAGAACGGGGCGGTAATCCCATCTTATACCAACACTTTTTCTGGTTTTACTCCCATCCGGCAGTCTATGTGATGATTCTGCCAGCCTTTGGCATGTTTTCTGAAATTTTGCCCGTTCATGCTCGTAAACCCCTATTTGGCTATCGGGTGATTGCGGCATCATCTCTTTTGATTACGGTTGTCAGTGGTTTGGTGTGGGTGCATCATATGTTTGCCAGTGCCACCCCTGGTTGGATGCGGATACTCTTCATGGTGACATCTATGCTAGTTGCCATTCCTTCCGGCATTAAAGTATTTGGTTGGGTCGCAACGATTTGGGGTGGCAAGATTCGCTTCACCACGCCGATGCTATTTGCGCTCGGTGGCATTAGTAATTGGTTGTTTGCGGGAATTACCGGAATTTTTCTGGCTTCTGTGCCGATCGATATTCACGTCAACAACACTTACTTTGTGGTCGGACATTTCCATTACGTGCTGTATGGCGCGATCGTCATGGGCATTTATGCCGGAATCTATCACTGGTTTCCTAAAATGACCGGACGCATGTATTATGAAGGACTGGGCAAACTGCACTTTGCCTTGACCTACCTGGGAACGGCGTTAACCTTCCTGCCCATGCACCCCCTTGGATTGATGGGAATGCCCCGCCGCGTTGCATCCTACGACCTGGAATTTGCCTACTGGAATGTCATAGCAAGTATTGGCGGTTTTCTGTTAGGGCTGTCTACGCTACCATTTATTCTCAACATGGTGAGTTCTTGGATTCGGGGCGAGAAAGTAGGCAACAATCCCTGGCGGGCATACGGTTTAGAGTGGCTTACCTCTTCACCACCAACCGTGGAAAACTTTGAAGAAACACCGCTTGTAGTTTCGGGTCCCTACGGCTACGGTAGGAACCAACCGTTGGTAGGGAACATTCCCAATCCAGGCTTGACTCAATTTCCTGAATCTCTGACGCAGCAGCAAACATCATGACAGCAGAAAGAGCGATTGCACAAGACGTTGAAGCTAACGTTCGACAGCACCAGGAGCATGACGCAGCAGGCAATAGTAAGTTCGGCTTTATCGTGTTTCTGCTGTCGGAAAGTGTGATTTTCCTGAGCTTCTTTACGGGTTACATTGTCTACAAAACCACTACCCTAGACTGGTATCCAGCAGGTGTGACTGGCTTGGAAACCAGAGATCCATTCATTAATACGCTCGTGCTGGTATCCAGTAGTTTTGTCATCTACGTAGCTGAGCGTTATTTACACGATAAAAAACTGTGGGGCTTTCGCCTATTTCTATTAATTACTATGGCGATGGGCAGTTATTTTCTCTTTGGGCAAGCTGTGGAATGGCGCAGTTTACCATTTAGCTACCAGTCGGGTTTGTTCGGCGGCACGTTCTTTTTATTAACTGGATTTCACGGCTTGCATGTTCTCACCGGAATTCTGCTGCAAACATTAATGTTGGGGCGATCGTTTATCCCTGGTAACTACGACAACGGTTATTTTGGTGTTGAAGCAACGTCCTTATTCTGGCACTTTGTCGATGTCATTTGGATCGTGTTGTACACGCTAATTTACGTTTGGCAGTAGGAGAACCCTATGATAATTGACGATCGCTACTATGACGTAATTATTGTTGGTACGGGTGCAGGTGGTGGGACGCTGGCGCGAAAGCTGGCATCAACTGGTAAAAAGATCTTGCTGCTCGATCGCGGAGAACTGATCCATCGTGAAAGTTCGGAGTTGGTCGATACAGAAGTTTTTAAGAAAGAGCAATTTCACGCGCCAGAACCCTGGTACGACAACGCAGGAGAACCGTTTTATCCACAAACGTATTATGCCGTTGGTGGCAATACAAAAATCTGGAGTGGCGTTTTGCAGCGAATGCGGGAACGCGACTTCGAGCAAGTGCAGCATCAAAGCGGGATTTCTCCGGCATGGGCGCTGAAATATCAGGACTTTGAGCCTTACTATACCCAAGCCGAGAAGTTGTATCAAGTACACGGTAAAGTCGAAGATGACCCTACCGAACCTCCCCATAGCGAAGCCTATCCTTTTGGGGAAGTTGCTCATGAGCCGATGGTGCAACATATTGGTGACACTCTTGCTCAGCAGGGGTTGCATCCCGTTCATTTGCCGCTAGGGTTGGGCGATCGCGGTAGAACCGATGCTGAAGACACCGGAGTTAGCCCCATCCTCAACAGCGAAAACGTGACGCTCAAAACTTCTGCTCAGGTTGTTTGCCTGTATACCAACCCATCAGGATCGGAGATCAAAGCAGTTCAAGCAAAAATTGGGGAACAGTCCTATTTATTTTTAGGCAATATTGTAGTGCTTGCCTGTGGTGCTGTAAACTCGGCGGCATTGCTGCTGCGGTCTGCCAACGAAAAACACCCCAACGGTATTGCGAATAGCTCCGGTCAGGTGGGGCGAAATTTGATGAAACAACTGCTATCGGTTGTGGTGCAGTTAACCTCTCCCGCTAATTCTGGGTCATTTTCCCGCACGCTAGGGCTAAATGATTTTTATTGGGGAGACAAGGATTTTCCTTATCCGATGGGTCACGTACAAAACTCTGGTGGTATTTTTCAAGATGTCATTTTTGCCGAAGCACCACCGATTTTATCGGCGTTGTCTAGGCTGATGCCAAATTTTGGCTTGCGGCAGTTGGCAACCCATTCCATCGGTTGGTGGCTGAAAACAGAAGACTTGCCCGATCCCAACAATCGCGTTCGCTATGTGGGAGACAAACTGCGAATCGATTACACCGCGAATAACGTAGAAGCGCACGATCGCCTGGTATATCGTTGGGTTGATGTATTAAAAAGCGTCGAGCAGTCTCAGCCCAATATATTTAACCGCACAACCCATCCTCGCAGTGATATGCCCGTACAAGTCGTTGCTCATCAGTGCGGCACTTGTCGGTTTGGAGAAGATCCGGCGACTTCTGTGTTGGATCTGAACTGTCGTACCCACGAAGTGCAAAATCTCTATGTCGTAGACAGCAGTTTTTTCCCATCTCATGCCAGTGTTAGTCCTGGCTTGACTGTCATTGCAAATGCTTTGCGGGTGGGCGATCGCTTAATCGAGCAGTTGAAGTAAGGCGTTGCTGAATGAAAAATAAACAAGTTTAGGCTAATCTCTTAGCAAAGTATTAGCCTAAGTTGTCCCCTTGACCTAATTTTTTTTCAACACCACCACAGGACAATGAGCATAGCGAATTACTCGTTCTGCCACTGAACCGAGAAAAAATCGACTCAAGCCAGTTTTGCCATGCGATGGAATCACAATTAAATCGGCATTAATCTCCTTAGCATAGTCGAGAATCTCCGAACTGGGGTCGCCAATAGCAACGCCAATACGGACTCCTTCAAACTCCGAAGCTTTAAATCGTTTGTCCAAAGTCTCTTTTACGTGCTGCTGGCGCGAGCGATCGTCTAAAGTATTCCACATCGCTCCAGGTTCGGCTGGATGCAGGTGAGATAGAACGTGCAGAACATACAAATGACTCGCATCCTTCACAAATTCTCGCGCTGGAGATAGTGCAGCAAAAGACTCTTCTGAAAAATCGATCGGAACTAAAACTCGGTCTTTCTGTAACCAACTCATAATTTTAAATCGATCGTTGGTAGTTGGTAGTTGGTAATTGGTAATTGGTAGTTGGTAGTTGGTAATGCGCGAATTTTGAATTACCCATTACCCATTCACCAATTACTTAAAAACTGGCATCTTGCCAGTTTGCAAGCGCTGCATATAGTCTCCTAAAGCTGTCGCTACCTTTCCAGATAGTAGGTAACATCCTAGTAGGTTGGGGAAAGCCATCGACAGGATCATCATGTCGCTGAAATCAACCACCGATTTGAGGTTAACTACTGCACCGATGAAAACAAAAATGATATAAATTGCCTGGTAAGCTCTCATACTCCGTTCGCCAAACAAGTAAGTCCAACTGCGTTCGCCGTAGTAACCCCAGGAAAGAATGGTCGAAAAGGCAAATAGGAATACTGCTAACGCTAGCAGATAGGGAAACCAAGGAATACCAGTAGAGAAGGCATTAAACGTCAATTGAATTCCATCATCAGTTGTAGTAGTTTTATAGGCACCTGTAGTGACGATCGCCAGTGCTGTCATGTTGCTCACTACAATTGTATCGATGAAGGGTTCGAGCAGCGCCACAACACCCTCGCGGATTGGTTCTTCTGTACGAGCAGCAGCATGAGCAATCGGTGCAGAACCAACTCCCGCCTCACTGTCGAATGTGGCTCGTCTCACTCCAGTTGCGAGTACGCCAACAAATCCGCCTGCAACCGCTGCTTGTGGGGCGAAAGCTTCCCTGACAATTGTAGCTATGGCATTAGGTATGTCTGTGAAATTGATCGCGAGAATCCACAGTGCTGCCAAAAAGTAAATCAAGCACATTCCAGGAACTAAGATTTCTGCTACTGCACCAATGCGACGGATACCCCCAACGATAACTAAAGCGACTAAACAGGCAAGGATCAAACCATAAAGCCAACTGCGGTCTTGGAAAAATGGTAAAACACCAGCAATCCCAGCATAAGACTGGTTTGCCTGAAACATATTACCACCGCCAAAAGAGCCACCAATGCAAAAGACGCAGAATACTCCTGCCAAAATTTTACCAAGCGGACGCAGCCCTTTTTCAGCTAAACCCCGCGAGAGGTATTGCATCGGTCCGCCAGAAATTCTGCCATCTGGCAGTACTCTACGATACATCTGAGCTAAGCTACATTCAGCAAACTTACTCGACATTCCGAAGAATCCTACCATAGTCATCCAAAATACAGCCCCAGGACCTCCAGTTTGGATCGCGATCGCCACCCCTGCAATATTTCCTAAGCCTACTGTTGCTGACAGCGCTGCCGATAGTGCTTGAAAGTGAGTTACTTCGCCTGTTTCTGCTGGATTGTCGTAACGTCCTCGCACGACAGAAACCGCATGACTGAAGGCACGGAGGTTAATAAAACCCATCCGAATCGTAAAAAATATCGCCCCCACGATCAGCCACAGGACGATAAATGGCATTCCACCAATACTGAAAAATAAGACTTGAGACAGCCCTGCTACCAAATTAGCAAAAATGACATCTATTGCCCCCAAAAACCCACCTGTGGTTTCGCCTGGGGCAGCGTAAGCCGTGCTAGGTATAGCTAGTAATACCAAACAAAGCCAAGGAGATTTTTTCAGCCAACCCAAGAGCTTACAGTGATTCATCAGCGTTTCTTAATTGTGAGTAGTAACAAAAAAATCCTTAATTTTAAAAAAATATAGTTTTAGGTCGAAATTAAACTGTTCTTAAGACACAGTTTTCTAGCTTCTAGCAAAAATCTGCTCTAATACATATTTCTTAAGGTGGATATCTTGTGACTGTTGGTTATGGGTAATTGGGGATTGGTATTTGGTCGTAGGAGTTAAAATTAATAATACTTAACAATTAGGAACTATCGTATGCCAACAGCTTTGATTACTGGTGCTTCTGCGGGAATTGGTGCTACTTTTGCCCATGAGTTAGCTTCTCGACAAACGGATTTAGTTTTAGTAGCTCGTTCCGCTGACAAATTGCAACAGCTGGCAGCTCAGTTACAAGCACAACATCAAATTCAAGTCTACGTCCTCGTCCACGACCTAACTGTACCAGAAACAGCTACAGCTATCTACAATACGGTAACGGAAAAGGGATTAGAGATCGATCTATTAATCAATAATGCTGGCTTTGGAGATTATGGCGATTTTGCCGAACGAGATGGCGATCGCCAAGTCAAAATGGTGCAGTTGAATGTCTTAGCGTTGGTAGAGTTGACTCACAAATTTTTACCAGGAATGCGTCAGCGTCGTTCTGGAGGTATTATCAATCTTGCTTCTACGGCTGCATTCCAACCGATACCTCACTTTTCTGTTTATGCAGCCAGTAAAGCTTTTGTCCTCAGTTTCAGCGAGGCATTGTGGGCAGAAAATCGCAAGTATGGGGTACGAATTTTAGCTGTTTGTCCTGGTCCCACTGAAACGAAATTTTTCAAAGAGGCTGATTTTCCTACAACTTTTTCAGAGACGATCGCTAAAAACTATATCTCACCTCAACAAGTAGTACGGGAATCACTTCAAGCTTTAGAAAAAAATCGTGCTTCGATTATCCCAGGATTTATTAACAAAATTAGCGCCAATGCATCTCGATTTTTGCCCCGCCAAACTGCTATAACTTTAACAGAAAAAATATTTAAACGTGGCTGAATTTCAGTTAGCAGGGAGCAGGGAGCAGGGAGCAGGGAGGAAGAGAGCTGAGGGAGCTGAGGAGCTGAGGAGCTGAGGAGAATAATGCCCAATGACCAATGAATGACCAATGACTAATGACCAATTACATATATCGCGTTAATTGGACGCGATAGCGCTCTTTTTTCGTGACGGCGACTTCTCCCACTTCTAATCGTCCTTTGCCACGAATTGCGATTAAATCTCCAGTTTTGACTTGAGTGCTGGATTGGCTAATTTCTTTCCAGTTAACGCGCACATCTCCACCTTCGATCAAATCTACCATTTTGCTGCGGGACATCCCAAACCCAGCAGAGGCGATCGCATCTAATCGTAAAGAGGCTTCTACTGTTGTTAATTCCTTTTTTTTCGGTTCTTTAATTCTTAATTCGCTCAGCTCAATTTGCTGAATTTTAACAGGAACGGAACGCACTTGCTTTAAATTCATTGCTAAGAATTCTACTAATTCTGGTACAACAATTGCTTGCGCTCCCCGTTCTCCTAAGACAATCACATCGCCGGTTTTGTCCCGCACAATTCCCGTACCTAGCATCGCTCCTAAAAAGTCGCGATGGGTAGCAGTATCAAATAGAAAGTTACCTGCAATATCTATTGCTGCTACTGTCACTTGGGATGAATCGAGAGGAACTTCCACACGAGCGATCGCTAATCGTTGCCGTTCTGCTTGAGGATAACCGCCCCAGGCTACTAATTGTACGTCAGTCAAACGACTAAAAATTTGCTGGCTTTCAGCTAACTCTGGGGGCGATAAAAAATCAGTGAGTACTACTTCCCAAGTTTTGATTGCTTGCTCTGCTAGATCGATAACACGAACGATAGTTTCTCGATTTTCTACACCTTTTAATAAGTCTTCTCTCGGCAACATCTTAATTTTCTAACTTTTAGTTGGCTATATATGTTCTATATTGTTTGACACTTATTGTTATCCGCATAAAATCCAACTGCTGTCATTTCTTGTATTTTTGGTACATGTGTTAGCAGCATAGACGTTGCGAGAGGCTAAAACCCGATCGTGTTTCGATCTCCAGCCCGTTTTCCTATGCAGATATCCTAACACTAGTCATCTGTTACCAACATTGCATTTGCTCCTTACCTTCACGAACAGCACAGATCCACTCTTTTCACCCAGACAGTTCTATGTTAAAATTTACACAAACATTTCTTCCGTAAACAATAGATGTTAACAGCAAAAAACTCAATTTTATTCTGTATCTAGAAATACTTTTATCGCAAGATAAAGAATATGATAATTGGACTGTTTGCAGTATAAAATATTTCTCAAGTCTTTCTAAGATTAAGTAATCATGACGTTGGTGTTCTCCAGCGATCGCCATCTGGGTGCAGCTCATCGCGTCTAAAGATGCAGACCTTGAAGCGGCGAGCATCATTTGACATGGACTGATTATCGATCTTCTGAGTGCTAGCACTCAGAAGTGAGTTGAGCTTATCTTGATTTTCTGACAATTCTGCTGAATCAAAAAGATGAAAAGAATACTATTTTACGATGATGGCTCTGGCTTTGGCGGTCATAGTATTTCTGCTGTGGATGCAGTTAAATACTTACTAGAAAATACCAACCTCAAGGTTGGATTTATGTTTTATCAAGGAAATCAAAGACTTTACGATCGCTTAACTTTACTAGTACGAGAATTTAAGCACCTCGAACTTTATCCAATGGAGTTCAAAGCAGCAAGATTTAGAAACTTAGGAGCATTATTATCGTTTCCCGTAGTTGCTAAAATTGCTCAAACTATTTCTATTATCAAACCCGATGTAGTCATTGTCGTTCAAGGCACGATCGAACTCAGTTCCCTCGGTTTATTAGCAGCGAAAAAAGCTAACCTTAAAGCGATTAGCTTTATCCCGCTAACACAATCTTTATCGTTAATGCAAGGCAAACTCTCTAAATTAAGAGATTTCATTAATTTGCATTTTTACAACTTGCCAGATGCATTTATTACGACTAGTGCTCGGGCTAAATATAACTTAGTTCAGCATGGAGTGAGATCGAAAATTTCTGTAGTATATTACGGTCCTGACTTAAGAATATGGCATCGACAGGAGCGAAACATATCTCGGCAAAAATACGGCATAGATAACAGCGATTATGTAGTAGCTCTGGTTGCTAGAATCGAACTTAAACACAAAGGTCATGACTTTCTCATTACCTCAATGGCAAAATATGCCAGTAAGCTAGAAAATATCAAATTATTAATTGTAGGCGATGGCTCAGATGAAGAGAAGTTACAAAAACTCATTCAAACTTCTGGCTTAAGCGAAAGAGTCAAAATTATTCCTTGGGGAAATGACTTATCATATATCTACTCTGCCGTAGACATGCTCATCATTCCCTCTCGACTAGAAGGATTACCATTAGTCATGTTAGAAGCAATGTACTATGGTTTGCCAATAGTTGCTTCTAGCATAGATGGAATGTTAGAAATTTTACCTCAAGAATGGTTGTTTCAATTTGGTGACAGTGAAGCTGCTATGGAGACTTTACTACGAGTTAAAAATAGCGACAATACAGAGTATTTGTTAAATCATAAAAAACGAATTATGACAGAATTCAATCTCGACGAATTTGGCAAAAACTTCTACAAAACTCTTTGCGAAGCACAGATAGAGACCAAGGATTAAGAAACTACAGCTAATATAGCGTGTCTATTTGAGTTGTGAACCACTTGCTCTTGATTGTCATTTGTCATTTGTCATTTGTGCAAGCACAGTTAGCCGATCGCAGACAGATGGACGGGATTTTCACAATTGGTTTAGACGCGCTATAGTTACTAGCTATTAGCTACTGAATACTCACAACTCGCAACTGATAACCGATAAAATTGTACAGACGTTACATGTAACGTCCGTACACCGACCGCTGACTGACAACTAACAACTGACAACTGATAACTGATAACTCATATCAGCCAGTCGTTTCAGCATAGCCTTGGATATTTTCTGGTTCAAATCGACGCAGTACGCTCGTTGCTTGTCGAAGTATGCCATCCGTACCTTTAACAACAATTAAATACTTACCTGCATTGAGACGGTTGCGATACGGCAAAGCATCGCCACTACCAAACACCAAACCAGCACCACCACCAGCAAATAGGCTTCCCATACCACCAGCCACAGCACCTAGTAAACCACCAATGACATGATTGCCGATTTCACCCGCCCAAGCAAAGGTATCTAGACCAGACAGCACGCTGAAAGCAACTCCAGAGGCAAAACCAAACGGTATCAGCCAGAAAGCCATCAGTTTTGCTTGCTTAGCAGCTTGTTCGTTGGGATCGATCAAGCCAAACTCATCTGCACTTTTGTATCCTCTACCAAGAATAGTAATGCGATCGGTAGGTATACCTTCTTTTTCTAGGGCTACAGAAGCTGCTTCTGCTTGAATGCGATCGGGTAACACGGCGACAAGGTAATTCATGAGAGTAGGAGACAAGGAGGACAAAGAGGACAAGGGAGACAAGGGAGACAAGGGGGACAAGGGGGACAAGGCGAATTTAGAATTATTTTCTTCCCTACTCCCTACTCCCTACTCCCTACTCCCTGTTAACTGTTAAAATATCGTACTGCGGTAGCGAATTACCGAAAGCACAACTTAACCTAACTAAAGGCAACCCTTGAGCTGAGAGTAACGCGCTACTGGAATCACCCCTGGTCTTGTGTATCGCTGCTGTCGCTCAAAGCGAGTAGACACACAAATTACTTACACGAGCGGACAGTTCACTTATCATTAATAGTGCCTTTCTCCCACTGGATTCCTATCGTTAATCATGGCTAAAGTTCTCGTATCTGACCCAATCGACCAGGCAGGAATTGATATCCTTTCCCAAGTTGCCACTGTTGACGTAAAAATCGGTCTAACACCAGAGCAGTTTGTACAGGCGATCCCAGAGTATGATGCATTAATGATTCGCTCTGGTAGCCGCATTACTAAAGAAATTATCGAAGCTGGGCATCAACTGAAGATTATCGGTCGTGCTGGTGTGGGCGTAGATAATGTAGACGTACCTGCTGCCACCCGCCAAGGAATTGTCGTTGTCAATTCTCCCGAAGGAAATACGATCGCTGCTGCCGAACACGCGATCGCGATGATCCTGGCATTATCGCGTTACATCCCCGATGCAAATGCTTCTGTCAAACGCGGTGAGTGGGATCGCAAAACCTTTGTGGGGGCAGAAGTCTACAAAAAAACCTTGGGCGTGGTTGGTTTAGGAAAGATTGGTTCCCACGTTGCTACGGCGGCTAGAGCGATGGGGATGAAGTTACTCGCCTACGACCCATTTATTTCTACCGAACGAGCCGAACAGTTAGGTTGCCGCTTAGTTGAGGTAGACATCCTACTACAAGAAGCCGATTACATTACGCTGCACATCCCCAAAACCCCAGAAACAACACATTTAATTAACGCCCAGGCATTGGCTAAAATGAAACCCAATGCCAGGATTATCAACTGTGCTAGGGGTGGCATTATTGATGAAGCGGCGCTAGCAGAAGCACTTAAGGCGGGTAAAATCGCAGGCGCGGCTTTGGATGTCTTCGAGGAAGAACCCCTGAAGGAATCGCCGCTAAGAGCATTAGGAAAAGAAATTATCCTCACCCCCCACCTCGGCGCTTCGACCACAGAAGCACAAGTCAACGTAGCGATCGACGTAGCAGAGCAAATCCGCGATGTCTTGCTAGGCTTACCAGCCCGTTCTGCCGTCAATATCCCTGGACTCAGCCCCGATATTTTGGAAGAACTCAGACCGTACATGCAACTTGCCGAGACTCTGGGTAATTTAGTCGGTCAGCTGGCTGGGGGACGAGTCGATCTACTCAATGTCAAACTGCAAGGGGAACTTGCAACCAATAAGAGCCAACCATTGGTTGTTGCTGCCCTGAAAGGATTGCTTTCTCAAGCACTGCGAGAAAGAGTCAATTACGTCAATGCCAGCGTCGAAGCAAAAGAACGAGGCATTCGGATTATTGAAACGCGAGATGCTGCCATTCGGGATTATGCAGGTTCTTTGCACTTATCAGCAAAGGGTTCGATGGGCGAACATTCAGTGACGGGAGCGCTGTTGGGTGATGGCGAAATTCGCATTACCAACATTGACGAATTCCCAATCAACATTCCCCCCAGTTCGCATATGCTATTCACGCTACACCGAGATATGCCAGGAATTATTGGTAAACTCGGTTCTCTGCTGGGTAGCTTTAACGTCAACATCGCCAGTATGCAAGTCGGACGCAAAATCGTGCGCGGTGATGCGGTGATGGTACTGAGTTTAGACGACCCCCTGCCCGATGGGATTTTGACTGAAATCACCAAAGTTGCAGGCATTCGCGATGCGTATACAGTAACTCTATAGCAATTAGCGATTAGCAACTAGTTGCTAATCGCTAATTGCTAACCGCTAACTATGGCAAATCACTGGTGGGAAATTCAAATTTTGTGCGATCTAGACCTGGAAGAGACGATCTTCTGGCGACTAGAAGATTTTGGCTGTCGTGGGATGGCAAGCGAACGACAGAAGAATGATGGTAATGTTTGTTTGGTGAAAGCATATTTGCCACAAGAACAAGTAAGATTACTCGACTTAGCTGCCCTTTCATTATGGCTGCGACAGGATGCCTTGCTAGTAGAGTTAGAGCCGCCTAAGATGCAGTGGCATTTAATTGATGAAGAAGACTGGGCAAGTAGCTGGAAACAGTACTGGCAACCGCAGGAAGTGGGCGATCGCATTTTAATTTATCCTGCTTGGCTACCAGTGCCAGAAAAATCAGAGCGACTTTTACTAAGGCTAGATCCTGGAACTGCTTTTGGTACGGGTAACCATGCCACAACGCAGTTATGTTTAGAAGCCTTAGAAATGCGCTTGGACGATCTTCCCAATTCCAATCGAGAAGATATAGTTATTGCAGATATTGGCTGTGGCTCAGGTATCCTCTCAATTGCAGCAATTTTGCTTGGGGCTAGCCAAGTCTATGCTGTAGATACGGATATCATGGCAGTCAACGCTACCCACAGCAATCGACAACTCAATCAAATTTCTGCCGATCGCATAATTGTAGGACAGGGTAGCGTGAACGCTCTACCTCAAATGACCCAAGTATCTTTCGATGGCATTGCGTGCAATATTTTAGCAGATGTCATTATTCAATTAATTCCCCAAATTACTTCTGTTTCTCAACCCTCAACTTGGGGCATTCTCAGCGGCATTTTAATCGACCAAGCCCAATCGGTAGCCGATACTTTAGAACATTATGGCTGGACTGTAGCAACTCTTTGGCGACGTAAAGAATGGTGTTGTTTTAATGTGAGACGGTCTTAATAGTGGTATGTGGTGCGTGAAATGACCAATGACAAATGACAAACGGGCAATTCCTGCCCTATTTATCGTTTATTTTCTCTCAGGGTTTACAGCGCTGCTTTATCAGGTGGTATGGCAGCGAATGCTAGGATTGTTTTCTGGATCTGACGTGCGATCGGTAACGATTGTAGTTGCCTCCTATTTGTTAGGACTGGGTGTAGGTGGCTGGCTGGGTGGCTGGATTAGCGATCGCCTCAGTAACCGTCAGGCAGTACAAATCTATAGTTGCTGCAATTTTGGAATTGCTATTTTTGCTATTTGCAGCCGCTTTTTATTTTACAACTTGCTGTTTCTGCAAGGAAAATCTTTGGCACAATCTCCAGCAATGATGTTGGCGATCGTGTTTGTTAGTTTATTAATTCCTACTACCTTAATGGGCGTGTCGCTGCCTCTAGTAACGAAGGCGACTAGCCGTCATGCAGAAAGTGCAGCAGCTCGAATTGGTCTGCTCTATGGTTTAAATACACTCGGATCGGGTCTGGGAACGCTCGTTTCCGGTTGGTATATTATCGGGACTTTTGGCTATGAAAAAACAGTTTATTTCGGTGCGATTCTAAGTGCTGTAGTGGGAATTATTGCCTGGTCTATTTCTCATCAGTTTCATTCAAATCGCCCTGTATTAGCTACATCAAATACGGCAAATGAAGCGCTGCGATCGCGTTCTCTATGGCAGTGGTGTTTTTTGGTCTTTCTTTCCGGTTTTGCAGCAATTTCTTTAGAGATTATTTGGTTTCGCGTTTTAGATACAGTACTGCAATCGATCGCCTATACTTACGCTCATCTCCTAGCGTTTATTCTCGTTGGTAATGCCTTAGGTAGCCTCGCGGGATCGGCAACAATTCGATTTATTCGTCAACCCCGAAAAGTCTTTTTTGCGATTCAAGCTGGTATAGCTGCTTATGCGCTAATTTCTATTTGGCTGATTAGCATTTACTGGCAGTCTCATCCGACAGATTTACGTACCGATATCGGCTACATTGACTTAAATAATATTACTTCTATTGTCATTTTCAGATATGTAGTTATACCCTCAGTCATGCTCGTATTGCCTAATTTCTGGCTCGGTTTTTATTTTCCCTTAGTCCAGAAAGCCGTACAAACAGAAGATAGCCAAATTGGACAGCGAGTTGGTTTCATTCAAGTCGCAAATATTTTGGGCAATACTACAGGTAGCCTGCTGACGGGATTAGTGCTGTTGGATAAGTTCGGTACGGCGGGTTCCTTGCGATTCATTGCCTGGTTAGGATTGGGGTTTGCCCTGCTATGTTTCAATCTCAGGAAAGACAAGCTGGCGAGTATGCTCGCGATCGCCCTAGCTGTCATCATTGCTGTATTTCCAAATAATATCCGTCTCTGGGCTGCTCTACATGGTATTCCAGCCACACAATATTTCCTAGCTGCTGAAGATTCGACAGGTGTAGCCGCCGTGACTGAGGTAAACGGACAAGGGACTTTACTCGCCAGCGGACAAGCACAAGCCAGTTTCCCTTACATGCAAGTCCACGCCCTCCTGGGCAGTTTACCCGCACTCATTCATCCCCATCCCGCCCAAGTCATAATTATCGGTCTGGGTTCGGGGGGGACGGCTCATACAGCAGGAGTCAACCCCCTCACCCAGCAAGTTAAAGTGGTAGAGTTACTCGGAGCTGAGTTGACAGTTTTGCGTCAATATGCTCAAACTCCTAATGGTCAGCCGCTTAAATATTTATTTGAGGACCCGCGTTATAAATTTATTGTCGGTGACGGACGGCAAGAGCTGGAACTATCCCAGCAACAATTTGACATTATTGAAGCCGATGCAATCTATCCCTGGCGATCGCGAGCTGGTATGCTCTACTCGCAGGAGTTTTTTCAAGCTGTGCGATCGCACCTCGCCCCAGATGGTATGTTTGTGGAGTGGAACGTAGGCTTAGGCACAGCGCAGACATTCCGCAGCGTATTCCCTTACGTAATTCAGTTAAGCATGAGCGGCGATTTACACGTTTTAATTGGCAGCGATCGCCCCGTTGACTTCAATCGACAACAGCTATTAACTAAACTAGAGGATACGGCTGTATTGAATTTCTTAGCAAAAGCAAGCGTCAACATTGAAGCAATTCGTCAAGATGTCAAAGCTGCCCAGGTAAATTTTTACTCCCACGCCAAAGACGGTCAACCTCAACCCACAAATACAGACTTATTCCCGCGATCGGAATATTATTTGAATCAGGGGTAATGGGTAGTTGGTAGTTGGTAGTTGGTGGTTGCTTCCTCAACTTCCTCAGCTCACTGGTCACTGGTCACTGTCTCTGGTGTTTTACTATCGATATATTCGCGCCAGCGCTTAATCTTACCTGCGACAAAATCGACAATAATGGCATCATCTGCACGGTTGCGGCGACCTGAAGCTTTTTCCGTATCTTCCCAATACCACTCTACGGCAGCGCGATGGTCGCGACTTAGCGTTCCGCCTTCGGCATCGCCTTCAATAATTATTTGGCGAATGTCGATTTTGACATTGGATGCATAAGTAGCGAAATCTGCTGCTGCTTTGCGGATGGCGGCTCGACCTACCCATTTCTGTCCTGGGACGATCAGTTCGCCATCAGAAGTAAACAAAGCAGCGAAAGCATCTGCATCTCCATTTACCCAACTGTCTCTAGCTTGACGCACAATTGTGCGAATCTGTTCTGGAGATGTAGTTTTTCTCCCTGCTGGGCTGGAATTACTTAAACTCATCTGTGTCGGTATGCCTGCAAATACCTCGATGCTAACCAAAACAATAGTTACTCCCACCAGAATCGCGAATGCCACCCCGTACAATCTTGCTTTAGCATGACGTAAATCGAGCTTCATTTTTTTTCTACTGTCCGATCGCTGCATTCAGTGGATGCAAATAAGCTTAAACTACGCACCGACAGTTTCATTACATTCCATTGCAACGCACTTGTTAGCCTGCATCAACTGTGCGGCGGAGCGATCGATGCCCATACCATAACGCCATTCTCCATTGAGATATAGCCAGGTTGGGATCTGACGCACGAGATCGCGATCGCCCTCAAAACAAATTGTCCCTTGCTTCAGGGCAAGATTCAGGTGAGTATAGCCCATCCAGACATGGGTGAAAGCACTCAGATCGGCTGATATTAAGACATCCACTTCAAAGCCTGGATCTTTTTGACACATATCCACCTCTCCAGCCTCGAATATCATCCACCAACTGCGATGAGTTTTGCGCCCTTTGGTTAACCCACGAAAGTCAAACTGGAGCACTATTTTTTGAGAGGGTATCGCCTCAAGATTGATTCGTCGTCTCATACCCCACATCAATAGGGCATCATCCAAGTCTTCTGGGGCAATTTGTTCGCTCCCCCATTGTTGCGCCCAAACCCCCATCGCCTCAATGATGGGTCGCAGGGCTTCTCCGGCAGGTGTGAGAACGTACTCATATCCTTGACCAGTCTCTTTTTCATGGCTAACGACAATCCCCAATTTCTCAAGTTCTTTGAGTCGTTGAACTAGGAGCGCACGCGACATCAATGGCACGCCGCGACTGATGTCATTGAAGTAGCGATTGCCGTACAGCATCTCTCGCAGTACCAGTAGGTTCCAGCGATCGCCAATTACTTCAGCTGCCTTTGCTACCGGACAGAATTGCCCATATCCCTTTCTCATAGCACATCTAGGAAGATCCCACATTAGGTTCAGATATTGAACTTGTAACACTTGATACAGCAAATCAAAATAAAAGTATCACAAGACTTAAAGGAGACTGACCAATGTTAGAACAACAGACCGCACCGATCGTCCAACAAGGGGGGATAGATTGGCTATCCTTGGCGGAATCATTGGGAAACCAATTTGCTGCCAGAGAAGTTGAAGCCGATGAGAGCGACCTGTTTGTCGCGGATAACATTGCCAGGTTGAAAGCGTCTGGATTGGTGGCAGCAGGTGTCCCGACCGAACTAGGTGGTGGCGGAGCCAGCTATACCGATCTTTGCGCTGTGCTACGGATTTTAGGACGCTATTCCAGTTCAACGGCGCTGGCTTTTTCAATGCATACCCATCAGGTGATGGTACCAACCTGGCGATGGCATCATCAAAATGCTCCAGTCGATGGATTGCTGAAACGGGTGGCGACCGAGCAACTCGTGCTTCTCAGCAGTGGTGGCTCGGATTGGTTACAGAGTAATGGCACGGCGATAAAAGTAGAGGGTGGATTTCTGATTACGGCTCGCAAAATCTTTGCTAGTGGTGCGCCTGCTGCGAATTTATTGATGACCAGTGCCGTTTATGAAGATCCAGAAATAGGTTCTACAGTATTACATTTCGCAGTTCCCATGAATTCCCAAGGCGTTTCAATTGAACCTACCTGGCAAGCGATGGGAATGCGGGGAACGGGTTCCCATGACGTTGTGTTATCTAATGTTTTTGTACCAGATGCGGCAATTGTTTTACGACGAGCACAAGGGAAGTGGCATTTTATTTTTCACCTGATCTCGATGGTGGCGATTCCGTTGATTTATTCTGTTTATGTTGGGGTTGCAGAAGCAGTCCGCGATCGCGCAATTCAACTGGCAATGAAACGCCACACCGACGAACACCTCTGCTACATGGTGGGAGGTTTAGACAATGAATTGACAGCTGCAAAGTTAGCACTTGAGCACATGATTTCTACTGCCGTAGTGAGTCAACCTGGCTTTGAGACCACAAATCAAATTATGACAGGACGGACACTGGTTGCCAAAGCGGTACTCAACGTCGCTGATTTGGCGATGGAAATTGCGGGGGGAAGCGCGTTCTATCGCAAGCTGGGTCTGGAAAAATTATTTCGTGACATCCAGGGAGTCCGCTATCATCCTTTGCGGGAGGAAGCGCAGCGCAAGTTGTCGGGTCAACTGGCATTTGGGTGGGATACGTCTTGTTTATAGAGAAATCTTTCTCGTCCAGAGCGATCGCCCAGTCTTGATTTCAGCAAAGATAAGAGCGATCGTTCTCTCACTACCAGCTTTTTCAGCTACTCATAACTAACAAGCTACGGACTAACATCAATTTAATCGGGAAGCCTCCATTGTGCAAGCGCCACGGCATTACCCGTACC
>NZ_JBOFLP010000327.1:0-19719 GCF_051657925.1 Chroococcidiopsis sp. | reverse complement strand
AATTGCTAAACGCCAGTAGTTTCATTAGCACTCAACTCAAGAGAGTGCTAAATTGACTAATGGAAGCTTGAGGAAACGAAGCGTATGTCAAAAATCGTTGCGTTTGATGATGAATCGCGGCGGGCATTGGAACGGGGTGTGAATGCCCTTGCCGATGCCGTGAAAATTACCCTGGGTCCAAAAGGTCGCAACGTCCTGTTAGAGAAAAAATACGGTGCGCCTCAGATTGTCAATGATGGGATTACCGTAGCTAAAGAAATTGAGTTGGAAGACCCCTTAGAAAATACTGGGGCGCGTCTGATTCAGGAAGTTGCATCGAAAACCAAAGATGTAGCTGGAGATGGTACGACTACAGCGACAGTTCTCGCCCAAGCAATGATTCGTGAGGGATTGAAGAACGTAGCCGCGGGTGCTAATCCGGTGGCGCTGCGTCACGGAATTGAGAAGACCATTGCCAAGCTGGTAGAAGAAATTGCTGCTGTCGCCAAACCAGTCGAAGGAAATGCAATCGCATCTGTGGCAACTGTCTCGGCTGGAAACGATGAAGAAGTCGGCGCGATGATTGCTGAGGCAATGGAGCGAGTCACCAAAGACGGTGTAATTACCGTTGAGGAATCCAAGTCTCTCACGACCGATTTAGAAGTGGTAGAAGGGATGCAGTTAGATCGAGGCTATATTTCTCCCTACTTCATCACCGACAACGAGCGGATGGTAGCAGAGTTTGAGAATCCTCGCCTGTTGATTACAGACAAGAAAATTAGCACGATCCAAGATTTGATTTCGATTTTAGAAAAAGTCGCTCGTGCCGGACAACCTTTGATTATTATTGCTGAGGATGTCGATGGAGAAGCTTTAGCAACATTGGTTGTGAATAAAGCTCGTGGCGTGTTGAGCGTCTGCGCGATTAAAGCCCCAGGATTTGGCGATCGCCGTAAAGAAATGTTGCGCGACATCGCCGTACTCACTGGTGGTCAGTTGATTTCTGAAGAAATCGGATTAAGCCTGGATACCGCTTCTCTGGAAATGATGGGTGTCGCTCGTAAAGTCATCATCGACAAAGAATCTACCACAATTGTCGCCGAAGGCGAAAATAAAGCTGATGTGGAAAAGCGCATCAGTCAAATTCGCAAACAACTAGCAGAATCTGACTCCGACTACGACAAAGAGAAACTGCAAGAGCGAATTGCCAAGCTGGCTGGTGGTGTTGCAGTCATTAAAGTTGGTGCAGCTACCGAAACCGAACTCAAAGACCGCAAACTGCGAATTGAAGACGCACTGAACGCGACTAAAGCCGCAGTCGAAGAAGGTATCGTCCCTGGTGGTGGTACGACCCTAATCCATTTAGCGAAGAAGGTAAACGAATTCAAAGCCAGCTTGCAAGACGAAGAAAAAGTGGCAGCTGAAATCATTGCTAGAGCGCTGGAAGCTCCCTTACGCCAAATGGCTGACAATGCAGGAGTTGAAGGCTCTGTCGTCGTTGAGAGAGTGCGGGAAACCGATTTCAACGTCGGTTACAATGCGGCAACTGGAGAATTTGAAGATCTGATTGCTGCTGGCATTCTCGACCCTGCTAAGGTCGTGCGTTCGGCATTACAAAACGCTGGTTCTATTGCTGGTATGGTGTTAACGACCGAAGCCCTAGTCGTTGAAAAGCCAGAGAAGAAAGCTCCTGCTGCTCCTGACATGGGTGGCATGGGTGGCATGGGCGGCATGGGTGGTATGGGCGGTATGGGTGGCATGGGTATGATGTAATATCGTCCGCGTGTATGACCCTCGTAGGGTGCGTTATTGTAACGCACCCTACCGCTCGGATAAATTTATGGGTTGGCGATCGCCCTCTAAATCTACTACCTTGCCAATAGTGCAACTTTGTGTATAACCTAAACCGTGTAGGTTATTTAAACATTGACTGGCTTGCTCTGCTGGAATTGATGCTAGTAAACCGCCCGATGTCTGCGGATCGAATAAGAGAGAGTACCGAGCAGACTGGCTGGGCGATTCTGAACGAGCAATAAAATGAGCAATGCGTAAATTTTCCGCTTGCAGCGAACTGACAATCCCTTTTTGTAATGTAGCGATCGCACCTTCTAGGGTGGGAATTGCTTCTAAATTTAAATCTACAGCCACTTGGGAAGCTCGAACCATTTCATACAAATGTCCGGCAAGTCCAAAACCGGTAACATCAGTACAAGCAGTGGCTCCATGTGCCATCAAACAAGCAGCTGCGACTTGATTTGACTGCAACATCGATATGATAGCGCGATCGATCCAATCTCCCTTAGCTTCCCGTTGCATCTCAGCAGCAAAAAGGGTTCCCGTACCGAGGGCTTTAGTTACAATTAGGACTTGCCCTGACAGCATCCCACCTTTGCGGAGAAGTTTGTCGGGATGGACTAGACCGTTACAAGATAAACCAAATTCTAGCTCGCTGCCTTCAGTGGTATGTCCCCCTACTAAAGGTGTCTGCGCGTCAGATAGCACCTTGACTGCACCGGATAGTAACTGATAAAGAGTTTCTTCTACTTTGGATTCTAGGGCGTAAGGAATGGTAGCGATCGCCAACGCACTTTGAGGTGTCGCACCCATTGCAAAAATATCGCTGAGGCAATGGTTGGCAGTAATTTGTCCAAAAATATACGGATCGTTGATGAGACTGCGGAAATGATCTATGGTGTGTACCATCCACAAATCTCCTGGTACTTCCACCACTGCCGCATCATCAGGAGCATCTAGCCCGATAATAATATCTTGGCGATCGCACCAGTTAGTACTATCCTGCTTGATTTGATTGAGTACCCTTTCTAAAACTGTGCTGCTAACCTTAGAACCACAGCCAGCGCAAGGCATTTTTTGGTAGTTGGTAGTTGGTAGTTGATAGTTGGTAGTTGCTTCCTTGTCTCCCTTGTCTCCCTTGTCCTTCATTTGCGGTAAATTGCTAAACCGTTCCATAAATTTGCGATCGATCGCATCTTTCCAGCGCCACAGCCAGCCAGTAGCGCCAAAACCAAATTTTCCCCATGCCGCGATCGCTTTGCCGTCTCCCGTACCGATTAAGCTTAAATATTGTTTCTGTGGTTTGTAAGGCTGTAAAGATCGCCCTAATATTGCCCGTCGCAGGTTTTTAAATAAAGGTTTACCCTGACGCACGGCAAAGACTCCAGCTTTAGGACGGGAATAATTCACCATTGAGGCAATATCACCCGCTGCAAATACATCTGAATGAGAAATCGATTGCAATGCATCGTTGACTAAGATAAATCCGCGTTCGTCAGTAGCGATTCCGGCGGCTTGCAGCCAATTGGGTGCGGAGGCTTGCGTCACCCAAAAAATGCGATCGCATTCCACCTGCAATCCAGATTCACATTTGATGGTGTAGGGTGTTGGTACGGGCAGGTTTCCAAACCCGCCAGTACGGGAGTCGGGAGTCGGGAAAGATTGAGTTTGAATTTCGCAAACGGTTTCTTTTAGATGTAGTCGAATGCCTTTGTAAATTAAAATCTCTTGACAGCGATGCCGTACCCAGGAATTGTAATTTGGCATTAATTCAGCACCGCGCTGGAATAGGTGAATTTCTAGATCTCGATCTTCCCTCTCCTCCCTGAATAAGCGAGAAGACTTAGCCCCCCTTAAAAAGGGGGGTTGGGGGGATCTGATAGACTGCAAATGACCCTGCATTGCCATTGCTAACTCGACTCCCCCAGCACCTCCACCAACAATTCCTAAACGCAATTTATCAGCTTTATCTGTAGTCTCAATCTTGCCTGTCTTAGTAGTAGATCCGAACCCTCCTTGCCCCCCTTCAAAAGGGGGGTGAAAATAGTCTTGAAGCCCTCCTTGTAAAGGGGGGTTGGGGGGATCTGCTGCGGTAACGTCTTTACACAAGTCATACCAATGTTGCAGAAACTGCGCCACTGGTTTCGCTGGAATCGCGTACTCTGCTGCACCAGGTACGGAAATTTGAGCCGGAGTGCTGCCAATATCAACGGAAAGTAGATCGTAGGCTACAGGCGGACGGTTGGCACAAATAACTTTTTTATTGACTAAATCTAATCCAACAACGCGATCGCGATAAAATTGCACCCGAGCAAATTGAGCTAAACGTCGCAGATCGATGTGGCATTCTTCATGAGTGTAAAATCCGGCAACGTGACCGGGTAGCATCCCCGAATAAGGAGTATCTGACGCTTCTGTAATCAACGTGACTCGAATGCCTGGTATCGGTTTCATGCCCAGCATTCTCAGGACAATAGCATGGCTGTGACCGCCGCCAATCAGGACTAAATCTTTAGTAACGAGTTGCGATCGCTGCATTCACTCTCAAAGTAAAATATCTCTCATATTGATTCTGACAAATTAGTCAAGGTGAAGGCGGAACGCGATCGCAATTATTTCTGATGTTTTGGATTAATGACTAACCAAACGCTCAGTAAAATTGTTATTAATCCAAAAATTAAGCCAGAATTCACGGGTTCGTCAAGGAAAATATTGCCAAATAACAGACTGAAAACAGGAATTAAAAAAGCAACAGTTACGGCTCCAGTTGCACCAATGTTAGAAATTAGTTGAAAGTAGAGTGGATAGGCAATAGCAGTACACGCGATCGCCAGTACGACGACTGCAAAAATAACTTCGAGCGAGGGAAGTGTTTTAGGAAAAGTTGCAAAAGCAATCGGGAGCAGCAAAATACTCGAACTAGTTAATTGTCCGAAGGCAGTTTCAGCTACTCGGTCATGTATAAATCTGTGACGAGCATACACAGCAGCAATACCATAGGAGAGGGCTGCAATTAAAGCTGATATTCCTCCAAAAATAACTGGAGGCGATAGTGGTAAGGGACTCCAACCAACTAGAATAGCAACTCCAACAATCCCTAACACTAATCCGATTACTTTGCGTTTGTTTAATGATTCTTTCAACCAAATAGCTGAGACGATCGCTGTAAATAGAGGAGCTGTTGCATTTAAAATTGCTGCTATTGAGGCATTAATATTGACCACAGCGATCGCAATTAATAAAAAAGGAATAATATTGTTAAATAAGCCCAACAACAGATAAGACTGCCAACGACTTTTGAGTTTGAATGGAGAAGCGATCGCACCAGATAAACCCAATGCAAATGCTGCTAAAATAATCCGTAAGCTGATGGTGAAGAAGACTCCTAAAACAGGAGCTGCAATACGGATAAATAAATACGAACCACCCCAAAGCGCGGCGAGTAAAAACAAGCGCGCTAAATCGATTAGTTTCATTTTTAAAATTGCAGAATGCTTAGTAGTTTTTCGATCCCCCAACCCCCTTAACAAGGGGGCTATTCAGAATTACTGAATTGATTTAATCCCCCAACCCCCTTAAAAAGGCGACTATTCAGAATTACTGAATTGTTTCGTGACTTAGCAATTTTCCAGTCCGCTCTAGTTCTAACAACAAACGTTTTCGCCAAAGTCCACCACCGTATCCAGTTAGCTGCCCATCTTTACCAATTACGCGATGGCAAGGAATAAAGATATTAATCCGATTCATCCCATTTGCTCTAGCTACGGCACGAACTGCTGTTGGCTGACCGATCCGCCGAGCCAGTTCATCATAAGAGATTGTCGTCCCATAAGGAATGCGTTGTAACTCTGACCAAACTTTTTCCTGAAACGCAGTCCCTTGTGGAACCAAAGGAGTTGTAAACTCGGTCAGCTTACCTACGAAATAACGCGAAAGTTCATCTCGCAAATGCTCTATATGATGATTCGTAAAAGGTAGAATTGGATAACCAAAACGCTTACAAATTGTCGCATAGTTATGCTCAAGCATTCGCCTATCTGTATATTCAATTAAACATATACCTTGACTAACTGCACCAACGAGTAATGCTCCTAAAGGTGTTTCTAAAATTTGCATTGCAATAAAGTCACTGGTTTGGCTTTGTCCTGGCGGGACACCAAAGGCTTTGCTGAAGGCTTCTCTAAACCCACTATGAGATTCATATTGATTGGCAAAGACAACATCATCTAACGTAGCTCCCGCTCGGATTTGAGTGAAAGCATTTGCCATTCGTCTACCACGACACCATTCTACAAATGTCATGCCGTAATGCTCTCGAAACCAGCGTCGAACTCGTTCGGGAGTTGTCCCTAACTCACGCAGCTCTGCGGCTGAGACCCTTAGAGCTGGTGTGTTTTCTATGCGTTGCATCAATGTCGTCACCCAATCTGGCAGCGCTCCGTAGACTAAAAGCGGATGACATCGTTTGCAAGGACGATAACCCGCAAGAACGGCATCTCGAATTGAGGGAAAGAATTCAACATTTTCCAGTTTCGCACGGGCAGGACAAGAAGGGCGACAAAAAATTCCTGTCGTGCGGACAGCCACAAAAAACACGCCGTCATAGCTAGCATCTTTATTGTGAGCCGCTCGTTCCATTTCAGTGCGCGATGGCAAGAGATTTAAGTTCATTTGCACGGGTACGCAATTCGATTCCATACGGGCTATTGTTGCAAGCCCATACATCGCCGTCTACCGAAAAAGCGACATGATATCGATTCGGTAAGCTAGCGTGAAGGATGAAGTGCGATCGCCCCCACTTTCTAATCGATCCATTCTAGTAGTCCTAAAGAGGTAATACTACCGACTAAATGAGTCCCAATTAAATTCACATTAGATAAAATTACCAACATATCTAAAGAACGAATTAAATTTTGGCGATTGTAAATTGCGATTCCCTGAGGAACGGATAAAGATTTTGATAAGACTGCGATCGCGCTGACTTCAGATGCAAAAAAAGCTATTAACATCCCAATAAAACTGACAATTAAACCAATTTTTAAAGCTTGAATTACTTCTTCTTTGCGAGGATGAATCGTGCGATCGCTCGACTGTAAGCGTCTGGCTAAGCTTCGATCTCGAAAAGCCCAAACTACACTAAAGGCAGCTAGTAATACACCGACAATTGCTAAAAATATACTAAGACTAATACTGGCGTTCTCTGCTACTTCGCTGGCATTGCGGCTAAGGATGGCAAATATTAAGGCAATTCCAGAGGTACTGGCTAATGCTAACTGTATCCAAAAGCTAAACCGACTAACAATCCGAAAAGCAGCAGCGAATCTTTTTTTTGTTGGTGTTGGTAAAGAGTCTTTGATTAATTCAGACATGGATTTTTCTCGTAGGCGTATTTTACCTTTGTTATAAAGAAGCTACTGAGAGAAATCATCAACCCAAAGTTAGCTGCTGGGATAATTTTATATATAATGATATAGACCGAGGGGTAGGTTTACGAGCAATCTCTGCGTTTATGTAAAGATATTTATAAACCTGCCTTTCTTATGATGTTTGCAAGAGTTCTATTTTTGTGTCGCGCAAAGACACGAAGTGGCTTCTCGAAGAGTAGACGCAAAGGCGCAAAGAAGAACGCTAACGAAGCTAAGTTTTGATAAAGATAAATTCGAGCAAATTTATCTAAAATACAAGGTACAGAGATAAGGTGGGCTACTTGGAGGGTTTGAAGTTGGAGAATTCGCAAATTGCACTGAAGGAACAATGCCGACAGTGATAACCTGGATTGGGAGGAAATATTTTACTGAAGTTATAAGGGTTTTTCTCGTAGTTATTAATATCTTGTTGGTGACGAGTTGCGATCGCAGCTAGCTGATTTTCAATTGCATCAAGTTGGCTAGGGGTAACGCGGATTAGGGCAGATTTTTTACATTGCTCTAAATTATAAAATGAGGCAACTGCTGTATATTGAGGATATAAATAACGGGCAGCAACGAGATAGACAAATGCTTGTCTTTGGTCGAAAATAGATTTACCTGTTTTAAAATCGATAATGTGTAATGTTTTATCTGATTCTGTTAAAATACAGTCCATCGTAGCATAGAGTCGAAATCGGTAATTTTGTTGTTCGATCCAAATCGGTTTGGGAAATCCTTCCTCACCACTAGTTAATTCGATAATATGTTTTCCTGCTAATAGTGGATGAGCGTGATAATTTTTGAGAATCTGCGTTACTCGCTGCTGAACTTGTGCGGTTAATTTGCCGAGTTTAAGTAACTGCGAGACTCTTTCCACGCCATCAGGTTGAGTCAGAAATTGACGGTGACGGTGGAACTCGTAAACGCCTTTCTGCGCCAACAACCCAATCCGCTGCGGAATGCTAGCTTGGGTAAGTAAGGATTGAACGATCGGTTCTTTTTGTCTCGCTTTAATAAAACCCCGCTTCATTTGGCAATGCCAGCGTTCTTGTCCTGCGGCTGGGACAACTAACGACCACAAGTGATAACTAACAAAGGGTTGCCCAAGAATTGGCATCGTTCTCAGAAGAAACAACAAAGATACGGACTGTCTAACAAAGGAGTGAAGTAAGAAACTTCTTGTACTATTAATGATGAATATAGGGTGGCAAACTGTGAATGCCAGTCAAATCGGCAAAATTAAATTCGGTACTGACGGATGGCGGGGAATCATCGCTGACGATTTTACCTTCCCCAACGTCCGGCGAGTCACAAGGGCGATCGCAAGTTACCTAGAAACTGCATACACTAAAAGTAGACCAGTTTTGGTGGCTTACGACACCCGTTTTCTGGCAGAAAAATTTGCCCGCACTGCTGCCGAAGTCTTAGCAGAATTGGGATGGAGTGTGAAAATTACCGATCGCGATTGTCCGACTCCGGTAATTGCTTATAATGCCCGTTACTTAAATTCAGCAGGGGCATTAATGTTCACCGCTAGCCACAACCCTGCACCCTATTGCGGGATTAAATACATTCCCGACTATGCTGGTCCTGCTACTCCAGAGATTACTGATACAATTGTGGCAAATATTTTTGGTGTGGAGGATACTCCGCCAAAATTTATCCGCAATGATAGGATTTCTACTTTTAATCCTCAGCCCGAATATTTGAGATTTATCTACTCTCTCATTGATATCGAAAAAATTCGTCATGCTAGGCTGAGAGTCAAATACGATGCCCTCTACTCGACTTCTCGCGGCTACTTAGATACGGTATTGAGACAGTGCGGTTGCGAGTTAGAAACATTCCACACCTATCGAGATGTCTTGTTTGGTGGTGGAATGCCGGAACCAAAAGGCAAACAGTTAACTCAGTTGGTAGCAGCCGTACAAGCAGATGCCGCTGACTTGGGCTTAGCTACGGATGGAGATAGCGATCGCTTTGGCATTGTAGACGAATTAGGCAATATTTTAACGCCGAATGCCGTCTTATTACTGCTTGCCCGTCATTTAATTGAGAATAAAGGCAAAACAGGGGCGATCGTCCGTACTGTCGCCACCACACGTTTACTCGATAATTTTGCCGCTAAATACAGATTACCCTTGTACGAAACTCCCGTAGGATTCAAGTACATCGGGGAAAAAATGCGCGAAACCACCGTCTTAATTGGCGGCGAGGAATCGGGTGGTTTAAGCGTTATCGGGCATATTCCCGAAAAAGATGGGATATTAGCAAACATGCTAGTTGCTGAGGCGATCGCCTACACGGGTAAGCCATTGAGTCAGCTAGTTGCAGAAGCAATTGCTGATGCTGATGGTCCCCTGTACAACCACCGCATCGATTTGCACCTTAGCGATGCCCACAAAGCCGCCATTATTGACTGTTTTACTCGGAATCCTCCCAGGGCGATCGCCGGAATCGCAGTTAAAGAAGTGAGTCGTAAAGACGGAGTTAAACTGTATTTAGCAGAGGGTAGCTGGATACTGTTACGCCCTTCGGGTACGGAACCCCTCATGCGCGTCTACATGGAAACCAACTCTCTCGACAAGCAAGATCGAATTGCGATCGAAATGGAAAGAATGATTCAGCGAATTGGTAATGGGTAATTGGTAATTGGTAGTTGCTCCCTCAGCAACCTTGCGCCCCATTCTAGCCTTCGGCAAGCCCTTCGGGCTACAAGAAGGGCTTCGCCCTACAGCTTCCTTAGCTCTCTTTCCCCGACTCCCTGCTCCCTGCTCCCTGCTCCCTAATCTATGAAATCCCTTGCAAGTCTTCTCACTTCTTCTGTTGTCGCTGTTTGGATTGTGGCGATCTCGCTGCTATCTATGCAAAATGCCGATCAAATTCGGCTGAAGTTTTTACGCTACCAGACAATTCAATTACCCGTTGGTTTTGTTTTGGCTGTTAGTGCTGGTGTAGGAGTTGTTGCAACAGCCTTGATGCAGCCTCTCTGGGGTATAGGAAGTACGCCTGCACGATCTATAGAGGAAGACATCGAAGATGAGTTTTCTTTTGATGAGTAGAGATGCTACACATAACATCTCTACAATCACCAAAATAGAGTACTCCTGTATGCTATTCCGATAAGCGAATCTCATTGTAAGATTGCTTGCTTCTGTCTGATATAGATCCATTGTGATAGGTTTTGGCGTACTGCTTTTCAGGATCGATACCTTTGAATGTGGGGGGTATCCAAACGCGGACAACGAGTAGGGCTGCTAGTACCAGCAAAAAGGCACATGCAGCCAAAATTTGATTCCAGGGTACTTCCAAAACTCCCCGCACGATCACTTCTCTTAATACAGATACGATCGAGACTTCTACAGCGACACCAATCGACACTCGCTGTTCTTGCAGGTAAATAATTAGTAGTCGAAACAACTCAACCAGAATTAATAAAAAGAGAATATCAGCAGTGATTTGATGAAAGTTGAGGGGAGGTAGCAGCATAAAGAAGATTCCCCTCAGTTGAATCGCCATGACGCAAAACAAACCGACACACAGCGAGATGACAATTAAATCCTGAATCGTTTCTAGGCTACGTACGATCGCACTACGATTGAAAAATTCGTACCAATAATGCAATGGGCTTTTTAAAGGTTGATTCATTGGGAAATTCTCCTGTGTGCGGTTAGCTCGTTATGCTTACATTAACTTATGTTTTTAAGTTTTAAATTTTGAAAAAGTTATATAAATAATTATTGTCCTCGATCGCACCCGATAAATACGACTATTTGCAGAAGACTGGTAATCGTTGCTGGGTTGAGTATCGGGAGCGATCGCCTGCCAAATTTTTTTCAAAATAGGTAAACATACCGCAGAGATTTTGTTCTCTCAGCACATCTTTCCTTAGGAGGATTTGGGAAATTATGTGCGATGATTTCATGGAAAAAGTTTGTTTGAGGTGTAACTTGCATGAAAGCTAGATATCTATCATTCATAGGTATGGCGATCGCAGTGGCATTGAGTAGTGGTGCTGCTTGGGCGCAATCAAGTTCTGTACCAAAAGAAATCCAGCTTTCACAGGCAGATAGCCCGTCCCAAAGTCCGGCTCAACCAACTCAACCCTCCCAGTCTCAGCCACCAACTCAAAAACCAACCCAATCGCAGGTTAGTCAGAAAGAACTGCAACAATTTGCTAACGCAGTCAAAAAACTACAACCAATTCAAGAGAACGCCCAAAATCAGATCGTTCAAGCAATTCAGCAGGAAAATTTGAGTGAAAAACGGTTTGGCGAAATTTACCAATCGCGCCGAAATCCTCAAGCGCAGCCCACAACCAAAATCACCCCTGACGAAAATAAGAAGTTCGACCAAGCCAACGCTAAAATTGAAAAGATCGAGCAGTCCACCCAAGGGCAAATGGAGCAGGCTGTTAAGGGCGAAGGTTTAGATATTCAGCGATTCAATCAAATCTTTCTCACCCTGAGACAAGACCCAGACTTGCTGCAAAAAGTGCGAGAAATGATCAAGACTTCGGGCTAATTAGTTATCAGTTATCAGTTGTGAAGAGGCAAGAGGCGCTATGCACGAAAGCCAAGAAAAATCAACCTAGTGAATTAATTCTTCTCTTCTCTTGGCTCCTGATTGCTGACTCCTGTTCACTGATAACTGACGACTGACAACTGATTACAGCCAGTTCCCTACCAAAACGTAGGGAGCCCAGTAAACTGGATGGCGATAGCGGGGGTTTTCTAGTAGAGCGAGTTGAGCGCGGCGCAGTGCCTCGGCTTTTGTCATCTCAGCCGTAGATAGCTCCTGGTAAAACTGACTCATTAACGGTACGGTAGCGGCATCGCTGACATACCAGAGAGTCGCCAGGGTGCTACGCGCTCCGGCTCGTACTGCGACTCCAGCCATACCAAGCGCAGCTCGTCTATCTCCGGCGACAGTACGACAGCCGCTTAACACGAGAAGTTCGATCGCGTTTGGTCGTTCTAAGTCCGAGCTAGGTTCGCGTACCCGCAGAAGTTCGTCTAACTGCTTAACATTGATCGGTCCATCCCAAGCGAGAATATATGTCTGATCGGCTTGCGAGCCAAACTGAGCGTGACTGGCGATATGGACGATGGAAAAAGGCAGAGATTTAATTTGGTTTCTCAGCGATGTGCTAGTGAAATTTTGATTGAGTAGCTCTCTTCCTGGCACTTCCGAGCGAATTTGATTCAGCTCTAAGGCTACATTCGTCAGCGCTGGATAATCTCCTCGCGGTTCGGTCAATCCAGCAGTCAAGGCTCTCAAACGCTCTCGGCTTAAAGGCTGGGGCTGGAGTAATTCTAGACTGGGTGTGAGAGCGACGCTATATTTTTGAACGAGAAACTGTTTGCCGTCGTGCAGAGCCGCCATTGGTAGCTTCTGCAAGGAAATATCCAGCACGAATACCAAAGTTTTTACGCCACTCTTTTCAATATCGGCAGCAGCAGGTCGGATCAACCAGTCATAAACTTGTTGGGAGAGAGTCAAAAAGTCTTGAGAGTAACGGATCACTAAATTTTGCCGTAACTGGTCGATCGCGCTTTCGACTTGAGTACGAGGTAAAGCCGTAGCATAGTGGCGCAAAGGTTGCTTGGGCAAGCTGAGAATCACTTCCAAACGGTCTTCTAAAATCACCGGATAAATCACAGCCGCTTGAGGATCGACGCGATCGATTTGAGTTGGCTGGGTATCCAAACAAGCTGCTCGAAAGAAATCGACGAGTTCGGCAGCTTTGAGAGATTCAAAGACGCTACGCGCTTGGTTGAGATTGTCTTGGCTCGGTTGAGTGCCATCATCTTGCAACAGCAACCCGACAAACTGCCGATACACGGGTTCTACGCTCTCGCGGAAAGAAAACTGCACGCTGGGGTTGATACTAACGAGATCGTTACGCAGAGATTGGAGAGTTTTCACCGCATCAGCATAAGCCGCGATCGCACCTTTATTATCTTTCTCCGCTTTCAGCAGCCTTCCCAACTGCCATTGCCAGCTATAAGCAATATCTGGAGCATCGATTGACTGAGTAATCGACAGTGCTTGCTGAGTCAGTTTTTTTGCCTCTGCCAACTGTCCAACCTGTTCGTACAATCCACCTAAGCTACCCAAAGCATAAGCTTCAGCTCGCGGATCTTTCAAGCTCCGTGCCTGTTGCACCGCAGTTGCTAAGGCTTTGGCAATTTCTTGGGTTGACGGTTGACGGTTAACGGTTGACGGTTGTTGCTCCTCTGCGCCTCTGCTTCCCTGCGCCTCTGCTCCCTCAGCTCTCTTCCCCCTGCTCCCTGCTCCCTGCTCCCTGCTCCCCAGTTTCATCAAACTATCTGCAAAGTTAATATGCGCGTAAACCGTAGCTCGGCTGGGAGGTAGTTGGGCTAGTTGAGTTTCGATTTGAGGAATTAATTCTCGGGCGGCTGAATCTCGTTGAGTTTGACTTAATAATTGCAGTTGATTGAGTTGGGCTTGAAGTTTGGTATTGGCAGTAGGAGCAGACTTTTCTGCTTGTTGATAGTAGTCTAAGGCTGCATCGGTGTCTCCTTGAGCGCTGACGGTATTACCTAAACTCAATAGTGTTGCTGCGGTTTCTGGCGCAGAAGGTAGACTTTGGGCAATTTGCAAACTCTCTTGTAGGGTTTTGCGAGACTGTTCCAAGTCACCAACTTGTTGTAAAACTTCTCCCAGGCTGCGCAAACTGACTGCTTTAGTGAGAGAAGCGGGAGTGTTACGCAGAAATTGATTGAGTTCGGTCGATTTTGTCAAGGCACGGCTATAAAGCCCCATCGCCCGTAATGCTTGAACGGAATTGATCTGGCTGCGAATCTCTCCTGCTTTATTACCAACTTGAGTATAGAGCGCTGCCGATCGCCCCCAAGTCTCGATCGCTGTTTCTGCTTCCCCTGTCAATAGTTGCAATCTGGCTTGGATGTCTAATGCCTGAGCAAGAACTTCTCGGTTGCGAGAGTCGGGGTTTTCTCCCCTGCTCCCCTGCTCCTCTGCTCCCCTGCTCCCCTGCTCTTTAGAAAATCCCAGCAACTTGAGACTCTTATCGATCGCCTGTTTTGCTTCTGTCCAAGCGCCGAGTTGTTGATATGTCAGCGAGAGATTGCTCAAAGCTAGGGCTTGCTTGAGGGTATCGTTTTTAGCACGGTAGTCTTGCAGTCCTTGTTGCAAGACATTGACTGCCTCTGCATACTTACCTGCGTCGTAGAATGTTTTACCTTGTTGCAGGCGATCGCCCGTCTGTGCAATTGGAATTGACTGGCTGGGAATTGTCGCAGATGGGGCGGGAATTTTGGCGATCGCGGGGAGTTGTGTCGTACACAGCAATGCTACTAAGGCAAGCAAGCTATATATAATTCGTTTTCTGTTTAAATAGATAGGCTCTAGTTGCGATCGAAAATGGGAAGAAACAGATTTTTTTCTATGCGAGTTTTTCATACCATTGATTTTTAAACGCGATAACGACGATCTGTAGGAGCGCACAGCTGTGCGCCCCTAAAAATTGTGCGCCCCTACAGATATGTTTTGCATTCTTTTCCTACCAATCCTCACGGACAATTTCTATGTACAACTGGAGGACTAGGGGGAATCGTACCACTTACGGCTCAAAACCAGCATTAACTAGTCATGAATATTTAGCCGGAAATTTTAAATTGTCAATTTTAGAGCGTGAAGTTTACGAACCTTGGCAGGAGGTAGGTGAATTATATCCGCGAGTGGTGGCTGAGGGTGCAGTTGTCAGGATCACCTTGCCATCGCGATCGAATTGCCAAGATGTGGCTTCCTGAATGGGTTCTACAGAAGTTGTTGTAGTTTGCGTTGTCTCTGGAATAGTTGACTCTACTGCTGCACGGTTTTGAGTTTCCGGCGTTTGCAAACTTGCCCAATCGGTGAGGAGAGCATCAGGACTGAGTTTATCCCCTGGTGCGGGAGGTAAACCGCCGCGTCCGGTGACAGCAAATCGATTCTCTGCTCCCGAAGGACACCCAGCCGCGACTAATGTGGAAGCATCGACCAATCCTGTAGGTAGTTCTACAATATCGCGACTGGGATCGATATCAGCAGCATTGAAGGTGACAGTACCGCTTAGAGATGGATTAGTTTGAGAGATTGCGGTGATGTCGTTACTGGGCAGACGGCTGGGATCTAACTGTGTCGGATCGTCAGTTCCCAATAAAGCCTGGAGTTCTTGACGCGAGAGTGGCGTGAATCCAACGATACTATCGGCTGTAATATCAACCCTACCACCACTGCCACTGAATGCATTTGCAGTGATATCGTTGTTACCATCAGAATTAGCAATGATGAGGGGAGTATCAATTGTGATATTACCCCCATTACCAGGTTGTTGGTTCGTACCTGCTGTGGTTGATATTTGACTGTTATTGCGCAGTCGTATTTCTTTGCCAGCCTGTAGGCGAATGTTACCACCATCACCTGAAGTAGTGATGGCAAAAATGTTGCCTCGGTCGAAGTTGAGCGATCGCACATCTACATCGATATTGCCTGCACTACCCCGCACCGCGTTGCTGGTATTTAATTGAGCGCCATTAGTTAAAGATAGCGATCGCCCCCGAATGCGAATATCTCCACCTTGGCGATCGCCTCTCACCTCTGAAGTTCCTGAAATACTACTGAAAACGCTGCTGGGAAAGTTATTGGTTCCCACACCATCCACAACAATAGCATCGCGGGCATCAATCGTGACGTTGCCAGCGTTGCCTTGACCGAAAGAGCTAGCAGAGACCACACCACCATTAGTCAAAGATATGGAGCCAGCTGCTACATTGACGTTACCACCATTGCCTACAGCTTGCGGTTGAACAGCACTGAAAACCCCACTATTAAATCCTCTACTACTCGTTCCATCAATGGAGAGGAGATCCCGGACATCGAGCGTGACGCTGCCAGCATCTCCTTGGCTAAAGGTGCTAGCAGAGATATTGGCTCCGTTTTTTAACGATAAAGAGCCAGTTGTGAGGCTGACATTGCCACCTTTACCTATGCCTCCTTCTAAATTGCTGAAAATCCCGCCGCCAAATAAAGGTCCTGTACCGTCAATGTTAGTATCATTTTTCACATTAATTGTGATGTTACCAGCGTCTCCTTCACCCCCAGAGTTAGCATTGATTTGAGCGCCATCAGTTATGGAGAGCGATCCAGCACTCAAGTTAATGTCACCCCCCTTGCCTTTGCCAGTCACTTCTACAGTGCTAAAAACGCCACTTCTGAAGTTTTGATTGACCTCGCTTACCCCAACAAAGTTAACAGCATCGCTCACATCAATTTCTACATTACCTGCATTACCTTGCCCCGAGGTACTAGTCGTGAATTGAGCGCCATTAGTCAAAGAGAGCGATCGCGCTTTGAGTTTGATATCGCCACCTCTACGCCCGCTTTCCGGCTCGGATGTTCGATCCAACACGCTTAAAATTGAGCTAGGCAAACCATTAGAGCCTACTCCGTCAAATGAAACGCGATCGCCAGCCGTAATTGTGATATCACCTGCACTACCCCCACTAGTAGAAATAGCTTGCAATATCGAACCGCCACTAGCAGAAATACCCTCGGTGGTATTGACTTCTATATTGCCAGCATTACCTTTTTCTCTGACTGAAGTCGCTATTTGCGTTCCATTTGTTAACGACAGCGATCGCCCATTGATGCGAATGTTTCCACCAACGCGATCGCTTTGTACCTGTGGAATCTCGCCTAAAAAAGTAGAATTGCTCTGTAGGTCTGATGGTAGAACTAAAATGCTCGCTATTGCACCTCCATCAAAAGAAATGCGATCGCCAGCCGTAATTGTGATGTTACCAGCATTTCCCTGACTGTAGGAAGCAGCCTGCACCGTCGAGCCGTCACTCACAGAAATACCTCCCGTGGTGTCAATTTGAATATTACCCGCATTACCTCCACCAAGAGTGGAAGTGGCTATTAGTCCTCCGTTAGAGAGGGAGAGCGAGCCTGCACGGAGGCGAATGTCAGCACCGTTGCCAATCCCCGATGGTGCTACAACACTCAATAATCCACCACTAGCTCCGGTAATAGACACTCGATCTCTGGCTTGGATATCCACCCTACCAGCGTTACCTTGTCCGTTGGTGAGAGAACCGACTTGGGCATTACCGATAATATCTAAAGAACCTGTGGCGATCGAAATATTACCAGCATTTCCCAAACCGAATGTTGAGTTACTAATACCGCTACTAGAAGTTGATGAACTCGTGCCGTCCACGGTGACTGTATCTCTGGCATTAATTTCTATATTTCCTGCTTGAGAGTCAACTGTCCCTTGAAATATTCCAGTCACCAAGCTACTTCTATCTGAAATATTCAGGTTCCGAGCATTGACGCTAATGCTACCACCATTGCTGGCAACCGTTCTCACATTGGCTGCGTTTGTAAGCGATATATCTGACAGGGTTAAATCTGTAGGGAAGCTGAAGTGGAAACCACTGGAATCGGAGTTAATTCCTACCACGCCTGGAGCGGCGACTGCACCTAATTCTATTCGTCCACCCGCAGCGGTTATGTCTCCGCCTTCCAAGCTGACATTGCCACCAATTAGTCCTATCGTTCTCCCAGGCTGTACCTGTAAACCAACAGTACTAGCACGATTGACGATATTCCCTGGATTTATACCGAATTGCAAACCCAAGGGGACGCTGACTGTGAGTAGTGGCGCACCCGTACCTGGTGTGGCGCTAAACTGCGTCCCATCGGCAAAGTTGATACTGTTAGCTGTCGTTGCAATGAAGGAACCACCGACTATAAGTCTGGCGTTTTGACCGAAAATAATCCCGTTGGGATTGAGTAGGAATAAATTCGCCGTGCCTCTTGCTGCTAAAATGCCGTCAATCTCAGATCTGGAGCTACCTGTAACCCTGGTAAGGATATTTTGAATATTTGCTCCGTTGTCAAATAAAGCTGCCCGTCCATTGGGGATGGAAAATTGCTCGAAACTATGAAATAAATTACTTCCCCGCGTGGCTCCACCAGAAATTGTATCTATCCCATCTGGGCTGGAGTTGACTGTGGAATTATCTACGCCTAGAGTATTATCAGGTCTAATTTGGCTATCCGGGGGAACTTGAGCTAGCGCATGACTCCCACAAGCAATCGCACTGCCTACCACTACACCAACTAATCCTAGCCTGAGTGCCTCACACCAAAATATTCGCGTCATTTCTCCTCTCCCTGCTCGTTCTGCTTGTATCTTTTTAGACAAGTGCACTAGTATCCAAGGCTACGTTGCCTAAAGAGATATTGCCAGAAAAGTCACTTGTCTGTGATTAAGAATGCTTGCAAGGGTGTAGCGAGGTTGAACGAGGCGATCGCACTTGGAAGATCCCCCCTAGCCCCCCTTGGAAAGGGGGAAACGAAAGTAGTATTCTTGGTACGATACAAAAGTATTCTATGTGGTACTACTAAGTGGCTACAGAAAAAATTTCCATCTCTCTCTCCTCATCTTTGGTGAGATTTATTGAAACTTACAAAAACACACATCAGCATAAATCCCGCTCTCAGGTAATTGAAACAGCCTTGCAGTTATTGCAGCAGCAGGAGTTAGAAGCAGCTTACCGCGAAGCAAACCAAGAGATCGATTTTGATTGGGAAGTGACTGTTGCTGATGGTCTTGCCGATGAAACGTGGTGAGATTTACTATGCTAACCTTAGCCCTACAATTGGTTCTGAAATCAGCAAGCGCCGCCCCGTGCTAATTGTTAGTAATGATGCCAATAATCGGGCTGCTGATATGGTTACAGTGCTGCCAATTACATCAAATGTAAGTCGCATTTACCCGTTTGAAGTGAAGCTAGAACCAGAAGATAGCGGTTTGCCAAAATCGTCTAAAATTCAAGCACAACAAATTCGTACCATTTCAAAACAGCGTTTTGATGGTCAATGCATCGGTTGCTTGAGCGAAGAAGTGATGGCATTAGTGGATAACGCCATCAAGCTACATCTTCAGCTTTGAGTTAAGAACTAGGGCAGGAAGTCGGCGTTGTCTTTAAATGACTTGATGATGTGGTATCGCCGCTAGTAAGAATTATCGCGCCATTGCGATCGTATTGCCAGAATGTGGCTTCAGTTATTGTTTCTACGGGTGGAGTAGGTGTAGTATTAGTTGCTACTGGGGTAGTTGTTTCTACTGCGGCACGGTTTTGAGTTTCTGGTGTTTGCAGAGTTGCCCAATCGGTGAGGAGGGCATCAGGACTGAGTTTATCCGCGGGTGCAGGGGGTAAGCCACCGCGTCCGGCAACGGTAAAGCGGTTTTCGGCTCCAGATGGGCATCCTGCTGCGACTAAAGAGGAGGCATCGACTAGTCCCGTTGGTAATTCCACAATATCGCGGCTAAAATCTATCTCCGCTCCATTTAGTTGTATCCTGCCACTAATCCCTAGTTCTGAAGTGGCAGTAATGTCATTAGTCTCTAGAGTTGCTTCGCGGCGTGGCTGAATGCCAAAGATAGCTTGTGAAGTAATTTCAATATTGCCTCCTGTACCAGTAAAAGCATTAGCAGTAA
>NZ_JBOFLP010000326.1:0-5248 GCF_051657925.1 Chroococcidiopsis sp. | reverse complement strand
GTAAATGTTTGGTGATGAACTCCACAAAGTCGTTTAAAATCTTCTGGTTTGAGCTGCTGGTATCGCGAGTAGGTCATGGATTCGGTCATAATGAGCCTACTATTCTTACCACATCCCTTACTTCTGCAAGAACTCTAATAGCTATGACAGTTTCAACCTTTTAACTGTCTGAGAAGAGACCGATATTGTAAATATTCTGCGGGCATTGTTCAACTGTTAATCCGACTTGCTTTTCTATGTTGTCTAATGGCTAAAAATGGCTAAAGTCAAGTTTACTTGCCAGAACGTGCTGAAAAACGGTTACAATTCTTTGCAACATCACCAATTGTAAGAGTGGCACTAGGTCAAATAAAATAAGCTCAATGCTGGAAACAAAATCTGTGATACAGAACCTTGTTAGCCCGCTCGAACTCAGGCAACGCTCGACTAAAACTCTGGTGCTGTCCAGTCAGCAATTGAGTTGGAATGGCATCTTGGTTGAACAGTGTCAATATTCTCCAACTCCAAATGAAGCTAAAAGTCCTGCCCTATCCGATCATCGGCTTATCTTACCCCTAGGGCAACCCGCCCCCTTGATCCAGAAACGCGATAATCGCCTGCATGAGTCAATCCTTCAAAAGGGAGACAGCATCTTTGTTCCCGCTGGATATCCGAGTTCCTGGCGAAGCCCCAGAAGGGACACCAACCGCCCCAAACAGCAGCAGTTGCATATTTGGTTAAAACCGGTGTCGATCAAACGAGCCGCTGAAGCATCCGAAATTGATACAGACCGACTCGACCTCGTGAACTGTTTCGGTAAGCAAGATTCACAACTTCATCATATCGCGATGCTACTGTTAACCGAGTTGCAGTCAGGTGGCATTATGGGGCAATTATATGTCGAATCATTAACTCAAGTCTTAGTCATTCATCTGCTGCGACACTATTCTACCTTCACGCAGCCCATCACTTTTGAAGACAGAAGCTTAACTCGTACTCGGTTGCAGCAAGCGATCGAGTATATTCACACTCACCTCGACCGGGATTTATCACTGGTTGAAATTGCTCAGGTTATTAATGTCAGCCCGACTTACTTTGCCAGCTTATTCAAACGCGCTACAGGGATTTCGCCGCACCAGTACGTGGTTCAACAGCGAGTGGAACGGGCGAAATTGCTGCTGTCAAAAACGGATTTAGCGATCGCAGATATTGCCTTACAAGTGGGTTTCTCTAACCAAAGCCACTTGACACGACACTTTAAACGCCTAGTCGGAGTGACACCCAAGCAGGTGCGCTAAAACCATAAGAATGTGACCAATCTAGGTTAATAATGGGCTGATTTCAATGATTCACAGCGCTCATATGTTGAGGGGCATAGCGTTCGCCCATGACAATTCCTTTTGGTGCTACAGCTTCGATAAGTTGTAGCTCTTCTGATGTCAGGATAATATCCACTGCTGCAATATTCTCTTCTAGATACTGACGGCGCTTCGTTCCTGGAATTGGCACAATATCTTTTCCCTGTGCCAAGAGCCAAGCAAGGGCAAGTTGGCTAAGAGTCACGCCTTTTTCCAGTGCGATCGCCCGTAGCCGATCGACCACCAGCAAATTTCTGTAGAAATTCTCACCTTGAAATCGAGGGGAGTGACTACGGAAATCGTCTGGATCTAAGTCTTCAGGTTTAGTAATTGTACCAGAAAGGAAACCTCGGTCTAATGGACTGTAAGCGACAAAGCCAATGCCTAATTCTTGCACTGTAGCTAAAATTTCATCTTCTGGATCGCGACTCCATAACGAGTATTCCGTCTGCAATGCTGCGATCGGACGAACAGTTTGTGCCCGTCGAATCGTGGTTGGAGCTGCTTCTGACATACCCAAGTAGCGGACTTTGCCTTGCTGTACTAATTCTGCCATTGCGCCGATTGTCTCTTCAATCGGTACTGTTGGGTCAACGCGATGCTGATAATACAGATCGATAGTATCAATGCCCAAGCGCTGTAAGGAAGCATCACAGGCAAAATGTACATACTCAGGTTTACCGCTGATGCCGAGAAATTGCCCATCGGGTGTGCGAACATTGCCAAACTTAGTTGCCACGATCGCTCGATCGCGCCGATCGCGAATCGCCTGTCCAACTAACTGCTCGTTGATGAATGGACCGTACATATCTGAGGTATCAAGAAAATTGATGCCTAGATCGATAGCACGATGAATGGTTGCGATCGATTCTCGATCGTTGGGACTCCCATAGAATTCAGACATGCCCATGCAACCTAATCCTAATTCGGAAACCACGAGTCCTTGACTGCCTAGTTTTCGCATTTCCATAATTTTTACTCCTGAGAGCAGCGTTGTTGCACAAAAAGAGGATTTAAGTACCACCAAAAACCGGGTAGCACCGTGAGCTACAAGGTCCGCAACTGGTCAGAGTATAACGCTGGATTAAAACAAAGGGTAAAAGTGACACCCAAGCAGGTGCGCTAAAACCACAAGAATGTGACAAATCATTGTAAGAATCTACAAGAAGTTGAGCGTTGGAATTCATTACATTTTAGATAGAACCCTATCCCACGCTCTCCTAACGCACAACCCGCACAACCCTTTTTGCGGCATAACCATAGTTGGGAGTATCATCATCGGATCTGCCAACAAAATTGATTTGTAAAGAAATTTTACGAGAACTGAACATTTTGCATAAAAACAAAGGTAGAAGCAGGAGATATATTTAGTACCTCAAAATCGTCTTTGTAAATTGCCAAACTCGTACCTCACTCAAGTGTGCGATCGACGGCTCGTTAAGTCCCAAGTTCTGAAATTATATTTAAATATCGATGCAGCCCGTAGCTCCATTTTTTGACGCAAAGCGCGAAATTTCAAATCTAATCGAGAATAGCAGTTTACATTCGTAGATTGCATGTTGAAGAGCTGAAATATGAAACTCACATATCGTGGCATGACATACGAGCATCGTCCTTCTAAAGCTTCTAGTCGCCCATTCGTTCGAGTTTGCGAACCTGGAGCAGCCGAGTGCCTCAGTTATCGTGGCGTAACCTATCGCATCGAGCCTCAAACCAGAGCTATCCAAGTACCTGCAAAACTAGTCGGTCATAAATTGATTTATCGAGGCATCACCTACTACAAGTTGATTTATCAGGGCATCACCTTCTCAGTCAATAGAAATATCTGAGGAGTTAGCGCACTAGTAGGGCGCTCTCGATACAAGCCTCAATCAAACCATCCACATGATTTCTCGTGACTCTGTTTAGGAATAGGAAGTGAATTAGGCAAGCGATATGAATTGTAACTCAACTCCACTAGCTCTTGTGAGCGATCGAGAATTCGTAGCTACTAAATCCTCTTTTGGGGACGATTCCAATAGATTCGCACCTGTAGAAGCGGCTTCAGAAGAAGTAGAACCGCTCACCCCAGAAGAGCAACGCGATCGCCATCAGTTAGAGTTGAAGGTAGGGCAAGCATTCTATCAAGCAGGCAAAGCACTTGCCCAACTGCGATCGCAACGGCTGTATCGTTCTACACACAGAACCTTTGAAGCGTACTCCCAAGAAAAGTTTGGCTTTTCTCGTCGTTACAGCGATTATTTGATTGCGGCTGCGTGTGCAATCGAAAATTTGCAACAAATGAGAACGATTCATTCTCAAGAGCGGCTGAATGAACCAGAGCGGTTCGATGAAAATAATCTCAGCACGCTCCAGGCGCGAATTTTGCCTACCAAGTTGGAGCAAGTTAAGCCTTTAACTAGTTTAAAGACAGCCCAACAGCAGTGGCAGGTATGGAACCAAGCTATAGAAGCAGCCAATGGTAAAGTTCCTTCTGGTCGGATTGTCAGCGAGATTGTGGCGCAGCTCAAACAAAAGCCCCTCGTGCTAGATCAAGATGATTGCCAAGTAGGTGATGTCTTCACCTTGGTTGGACTCGAAGGTACGCAGAAGAAATACAACGGCTGCTTTTGCGTTGCCACAGAGCTAACAGACTTAACAGTAACTGTTGACGTACATGATGCCACTCTGAGTGTGAAACTAGAAAACTTAAACGAGATTGCTTCGTCGGATGACAAACGACAGTTGCCACAGACTTTGAGGCGGGTGAGGCGATTACGAGAGGTTGAATCGCTTGACCGAGGAGCAGCCAATGTTCTCAAAGACTTAAGCAGGCGGACTAATTTAACTCCTGTAGAAGAAGGTTTGTTGTCTTGGATCGAGAATTACTACAGGGTTACTGAATAAAAAAAGCAAATTGTAGAAGTATCTGCGTTTTGCTGTAACTGCTCAGCGTACCGGACGTAGGAGCGATCGCTGTGGTTGTACTTCAAAATGAGTCAGTACGCCGATGCCTTCGACACCGTCGATCGTATCCGTAGAGCTTCAGTTTGTGAGAGTGAAAATACACCAGTAGTGTGGGCAAGAGGATAGTCAAACCAGGGTTACTGCTTGATGGGATACCAAGAGCTACGCCTATTGTTTTAGCAAGCCTACACTTGCTTGAATTAAAGGGCTGACAGCTTCTGCAAATGATGTGTGAGTCCGTGATGAAAATAACACTAATTCTTCTTGGCGTACTTTTTGCTTTTCTAGTTCAGGTGACTAGACTTCAGGCTGCTCCCATCCCTTCCAAGACCGAAACCAATACAATTCCTACGTATGAAAAGAAAGCCGATCTCATTGTTACCGATATTTTGGGGTTATCCGGTATTCGCCAAATTGGACCCTTTCATGCAGGGGGACCCATACCCAGTAACCCTGCATTTCTGATTGAAACCCTGGAAGGAAGTGTTCTCGATCCCGAACGTTTGCTGGTTGGCAGTGCCTCTAATTATGGTTTGGATCTTTACAACCGACAAATGCGACCTGGAGCGATCCTTTCTCTGGAGGTCAACCAAGGTCGATATGCTGTTCCCAAAAATTTTGCGGCTACAGACAAAAAAGCTCTAAACGGTAAAGTCATGCTTTACTCCGCTCAAAGTAGGGACTATATCAACGGATATTACAATAGCAATGCCATTACCCAAGATCTACCAAATATCTCTAACCCCACGTATATCTCTATCAATAATGCTTTTGGTCGCCCTTGGCAGGCGAGTAGTCCATTTGGTATTAACGGTCCAGGTCTGATTAGTAGACATCTCCAAAATAGTAACATTCTGTGGTAGAAGAAGATTGAAGAGGTTTTTTGATACAGAAACATGAGCGATATACTAAATCATATTGAATCGAATCCTAAAAAAACGTTACGATTAATTGGTTTGGAGTAT